>CANPYU010000175.1 GCA_947588665.1 uncultured Bacilli bacterium
TTCTATAATATTATCACTAATAAAATAGGACTGAGGAATAAAACACCAACTATGTGCCTCTTAATAAAATTATAAAACGCTAAATATATTTTGGTCAAACAAATTTTACACATATTTACATAAATTCTAATCAAAATTTAGAATTTTTTTAAATACTTTCATTATTAGTTCTACCAAGTAACCAATCAACAGAAATATTGAATTTTCTTGCAATATCATAACAAGCATGAGTACTAATTAAAGTTTTTCCTAATTCATACTTTGTAATTAAAGAATTATCTACATTAATTATTTTAGCTAACTCCCTAATAGTTAGTTTATTTTCATTTCTAAAAATTTTTAGTCTATCTCCAACTTTTTTAGCATCAATATCAACAGATTTATATTGTTTAACTGAGTTGGTCAATCCCAACAAATAATCAACAGAAATTCCATAATAATCAGCTAAAACTAGTAAATGCTTTAATGGTATTATTCTTCGATTAGTTTCGTAAGAAACATAAGTAGATTGGGTAATATTAAGTAAATTTCCAATATATTTTTGTGATAAATCATGGTAAGTTCTAATTTCTTTTAACCTTTCTGCAATGGGCATAATTATTTGTTTCATATTTCTAACTCCATAACCTATATTTTACTCATTAATATAAAAGCTTGGGGAAAAGTATGTACAATATTCAGCAAACGTGATATAATAGACACAATTAAAAGTAGAAGGTGAGTATATGAAAAAGAATAAAAGAGTAATAATAATATTAAGTGTGTTAATATTAGGAATAGGAATATCTTTAGCATACTTTGTAGGTAAAACAATTTTTAGTGGAACAGGAGCAACAACAGAGGGAAGAACTGCGACTGTAAATGGTTCGACTTTAGATGTTAAAGGAATATTGAAATTTTATGATCCAGATATATATCCAGGACATCAAAGTTTATCAAAAATAGAAGTAACTGCGACTGGAGATAATGAGCTTATAGCCTATAACTTAACTTGGGAAGGTAATAATGATTTAAATACTAATCTTAAATATTATGTGTATAAATCAGAAAAAGATAATCAAGAAATAACATTAACATGTGAAAAGAAAAAGAAAGTAAAAAATGGAATACAATATTTAAATGAAGAATGTGAGAGTAATATAGAAGAATTAGGTATTCCTATAAAAGAAGGAGAGATAATAAAAACAGAAGAAGGAACAACAACTAAAGAAATAATAACTGATACAGAATATATAACAGCGAATAAAGATGGAGAGAAATTATATTATTATGTAATAATAGAATATCCAAACTACACAGAAGAAACAAACAAAGAGCAAAATGAAGATATAGGACATAACTTTGATGGAAAAGTATATGCTGAAATAAGTGATAAAAGTGCAGATATAAATATCTTAGGAATATATATAAAAGATGAAGAAACAGGAGATTATAAAGAAGCAAAAACGATGCCTGATAATAATTACATAATAAATAGTGAGATTAGTAAATGTAGTAACGGAGCAACAACAGATATAGACATAGGTAATGCAGTAAGAATTATTAATTTGACTGAAAAAGGAACAAGCTGTTATTTATATTATGATAAAGCAATGCCTGCAAAAAGTAAAATATTATCGGATAACATAACAAATGAAATTATACCAGATTTTTCTCAAACAGTTTGTGCTCCAAAAACTAATCAAAATAATAGTAACTGTGATAGTTCTGATAGCGGATTATTTAAATTAGTAGAAGATAATAAAGAAATTTATTATTTTAGGGGAACGGTAAATAATAATTGGGTTAAATTTGCTGGCTTTTTTTGGCGTATCATCAGAATAAATGGTGATGGTACAATTCGTTTAATATATAGTGGTGATGCAATTGGAGATACTGTTATTAACTTAAATAAAACAGGAATTACAACTTTAATTATAGTGCCAGAAGGTGCGGAAAAGGAATATTATTTTAATTATTATGATACTGATAATGCCTATGTAGGATACATGTATGGATATACTAACAATAATAACTATTCGGAAACTCATTTAAATATCTCATCTAGTTATATGAAAAATGTTATAGATTCTTGGTATAAATCAACTATGATTAATGCAAAAAACGGAAGTAGAAAAGCAACAGATTATATAAATGAAAATGCAGAGTTTTGTAATGATAGAACAAGTACAACTAATTCTGCATCATCTACCACAAATAATACAGGAGGATACAGTAAAACTCAAACTTATTATGGTGCTTATTTAAGAGTAAAAAATACCCATCAGCCAACATTAAAATGTCCACAAAATGATGATCTCTTTACAATTAAAAATTCTCCAACTGGAAACAATAAATTAACATATCCGGTAGGTTTAATCACAGCCGATGAAGTAATGTATGCAGGTGGTGTCTTAAATAATAATAATTATGGATTTTATTTAAATGTAAATAAAAATTATTGGACCATGACTCCAAGTTATTACAGTGGTTCTGCAAATATATATGCTGTTATAACTTATGGATATTTAGGCGATGTTAAAGCAAAATCTACTAGCGGGATGCGACCAGTCTTAGAATTAAAAGCCGATACGATATTTATTAAAGGTATTGGTACTGAAGATAATCCATATATAGT
>CANPYU010000176.1 GCA_947588665.1 uncultured Bacilli bacterium
CTTTCAGATTTATTACTGGGCGCACATCATACGTGTTGTACACGCTGTCGCTGCTGAGGGAGCCATCGTATCGCACAAAGAACACGGAAGCAAAACTACCGTTAAAGCCATACGGAGACATTGTCCAATAGTTAGAATTTGTGTATAGCCAATAATTAGAGTTATTTTTACCTCCAAATCCTCCGGCATATACTACTTCATCGCTTGTTATTAAGCCTACTGGATTTTTTAATGCATTATTTCCTTTTATTTCCCTTCCATCTGATGTTGTTGTTCCTTCTGCTTTTGGTCCTGTAAATAAATCTCTTTTTTGTGCATCAGTATCAGTTGTATGGCTATAATAATTCTCTCCACATTTTAGTGTTGGGGTTTGCTCTGCTTTCCAACTAGAATTACTATATAATCTTCCCCATGGTGCATATGCAGTCGAATTATTCGAACCAGTTCCATAACCCATCTTTTTATCGCTACTCCACCAAGTTTCATTACCAGTATTTATTTGTCTATCATTACAAAAACCTGTTTCTACATCTATTTTAGACATTAATGAGCCTAAATTTGTTGTGTCCCACCATGTATCTAACTCATCTTTTATTGTACTACTATTCTTATTCACGTGAGCATTAGAATAACTTGTTGAATTTCCACTATCTTTATCTCCTCCATACATAAATCCTACATATTTATTATCACCATATGTTTTATTATATTGCTGAATTGTAGTATTACTAGTATATGTTGTTGTAATTTGAGTACCACTTCCTGTAGTTGATGGTGCTTGAAGAACACCTGCATTTGTTAATCCTGCATATATTAATCTTATTGTTCCATTACCATTTATTCTGATTATTCTCCACCATATATCTTGATTAGTACCTCTCATTTTTCCAAGCTTCACCCAATTATCATCCACTTTTCCTCTAAAATAATAAGTTGTTCCAAAATCATCTTCATCACTAAATAATATAGATTTTTCTCCATCTTTATGCTCTTCTGTATCAGGTCTTGTAAAACCGCCTTTTTCACCTTCTTGTGTAGGTTTATCTAAAGCAGCCAAAGTATCTTTTACAGGGTCATACTTTTTCATAGTTATATTACAAGTAGTTCCCCCTGTTGTAGCTTTAACTTTTAAAGCATAACGACTATTATCCCAATCTAATTCTGCACTATTATCACATGAACTATGATCTTTGTCCAAAGTATAACCTGATTCTGGCACTTTATCTACTTCTTTTATTTCTCCTGCTTCATTTATAATTTGAATTTTAGATATTGTTATATCAGCAAGTTTACTTTCTGTTTCTTCAACTGTTACTACTCCTTCAAACGTTTTACCTATATCATCATTTTGATTACCATTTTCTTCATCTGTATAATTAGGAAACTCTAATACTACATAATAATAAACACTAGTACCTTCACTACTTCCCTTTAAAACCTGATTATCAAGTAAAACTACTTTATCCTCTTCTTCTCCCCCTGTTTTATCAATTGTACCCTGATAAACAGCTTCTCCTAAATCATCAAAATTATTATTAGTACACTCTTCAAAATATTTTCTAAAATTAGCATTCCCAGACTGAGTTTTAATACAACTAATAGAAGGTTCTGGAACTATTTCTTTATCTGTTTTATAAACATAAAAATTTAAAGGAGTATTTAAATTATTAGTTCCCTTCCATATTAAATTATATTCTACAATTGTATTATTACTTAATGCTGTAACTTTAATACTTGATATATTCTTATGCCCTGGAAGTATATCCGGATCATCAAACATTAATTTTCCTTCTACTGCTAAACTTGCATCATCTATTGTTGCTGTAGTAACTGTTACACTAGATGGATTATTCTCTAATGTAAAATCAGAAGTAAAATAAGCATAACTAATTCCCACAATTAACAAAATTCCTATTATAACTAATACTATATTAAATTTTCTTTTATCCATCTTACTCACCTATTTTTTATTCTAATTCTTTTTAAAAAATTTTTCATTAACTTCGACAAAACATGTCAAAACTTCTCTTTAATCTCATATATCTATAATTGCAATACTTTATGTTATATATTTATATTACAATATTATTTACAAAAATTCAATATTTTTGTTACTATTTACGTATTTTTTAATTTACATTTTTTATAGCAAAATAAAACCCAGTTATAAAACTAGGAATCTAAACAACTAGAACTTCAAAAAATTCTCAAACATAATTTTTATATATTTACTAAATTATAAGCAAAACACTTTTCTTCTAATAATTGAAAATTACAACATCGACTTGCTATTTTTTTATTTAAACTTCCGTCAAGATATTTAATATATAAAGTATAAGCTCGATTAATAATATACTTAGAATTACGATTAAGCCATCTTAATTGTAAAGTAAGTAATTTATTATATTTATAATCCTTCTCCCGCAAATCTAATAACTCATAATTTTCTTTAGTCAAAGGAATCATATTATTAAAATTAATAGCTCCTAAACTGCCATTATTTATTTTAATAAAATCTATATTATCTGGCATACTTTTATGTTTTAGTTTAGGACTAGATAAAGGTGCAAAATATTGAACTTTATTAATTTCAAATAATACCCCCAAATATGGTCTTAATTCTTTTCTTCCACTGTTATAACAAACTTTAGAGTCATATTTTCTTAAATAATCACAATACTTATAATCTACTTTAACTAATTTAAACATACAAAACCTCCCTTTCATATACTACAATTATATATAGAAATTTACTATCTGTCAAATAAAAATTAGAGACACAAATCTCTAATCTTTTTTAAGGCCCTTCTTACGGCGGGGCATCACCATCTTTTTATTAAGTCCCTAGTTAACGGCCGGGAATCACCACTTTTTATTAAGACCCTTCTTACGGCGGGGCATCACCATCTTTTTATTAAGTCCCTAGTTAACGGCCGGGAATCA
>CANPYU010000177.1 GCA_947588665.1 uncultured Bacilli bacterium
TAAGATTGTTTTTCACGAAAGCCCTTTATTTATAAAGGTTTCACTAGAAGGGTTAAATAAATCGTAATCAATCAATTAATACTCGTTTTTTGAAAATTTTTTTCTTCATTTGACATTTTAATCACTACCTTTTTCATTTAATAATTTAATTTTTTCTGCATTATTTAGAATATCCAATTGATATTTACATATTTCACTTAATATTTCAAATCTCTCTTCTTTTGATTTTCCTTCTTTAATTAACTCAGCATTATGTGATTCTAAATTAGATAAAACAGTTAATTCATTAATTGTTGCATAATCTCTTACATTTGAATTTTTAGCTAACTCTGGATTTAATTCTCTCCATTTTTTAGCAGTAGTATGAAATAATATTACATTAAGAATATCAGCTTCTTCTGCATATTTTAACCATTCTTTATTTTTATAAAAATCATTATCAGGTAAGATATAATTTTTAATTGCATCTGTATGTATTAAGTAATTATTTTTTGTTAATATTCTTTTTACATCCCATTCTCTATTTTGATTTTCTAGTTCTTTTAATCTTTCAAATTCTTTTATTAAATATAATTTAAATACAGGACTTATTGCAGATGCAAATTCAAATGCAATATCTTTATGTGCATATGTTCCACCATATTTACCCATTTTAGAATATATTCCAATAGCATCTGTTCTTTCACACCACTCTGTAACACTAGGTGTAAATGTCAATAAACCAACCTGTTTTCTAAAGTGTTCAGATTCGAACACTTTAAAATTAGGATTATAAATTTGTTCCCAAGTAGTTAAAAAATCTAATGTGCTTCTATTTCGTAACCAATTTCTTATAATATCTGCGGCTCTTGAATTACTACTTTTTGCTTTTGCTATATCTGAAATACAAATATAGTCTCTTTCATTTATATTGGTTACATTTATTCTGACATCTTGAACTTTTATTATTTTATTAGACATGTATTCACCTTCTTTTTCTTTATAGTTAATACTTATTTTTTGGAAACTTTATAACTTAATTATATCACTATTAATAATATATTCCTTTTGCTTTTCTTCTATAGAATTCGCTATGACATTCACCACATCTAATTTTAGTTATTAATAATTCATTTTCCTCTTGTACTATATCAGAAAAGTTTAATATATTTTGAACTGTTTGAAATGTTTCTTTATCAATTATTGGTTCATGATGATTTTCACAAACCTTCCATTCTTCTCTACTAGTTTTAACAAGTTTCTTAATTTTTCTCATAGGTTTTCGATTTTTACCTTGAATAAGTGTTCCTATATATGTTTCGTTCTTTAATATTTCATTAATTATAGTATTATTCCACTTTTTGGATTTAATTGTTTTATTGCTAGTTACTTTAGTTACCTCACTTTTGTACCTCGATGGAGTTAGTATACCCTCCTTGTTTAGGATATCAGCTATTTCATTTTTACTTTTACATTCTAATGTCATATTGAAAATTCTTCTAATAACATTTGCTGCATAATTATCAATAATAAACTTATGGCAATTATTTGGATCTTTTAAATATCCATAAGGAGCAGAAACACCAATAAAGTCGCCTTTTTTCTGTTGAAGATGTTTGATTGCAGAGACTTTTTCAGAAATATCAACTGCATAATGTTCATATGTTAAATTTAATAATGCAAATTTCAGAGTATCTGTATAATTACTATCTTTAAGACTATCTAATTTATCATTAATAGAGATAAATCTAATATTATGTTTTGGAAATTCTTCACCCAAATATACTTTAACCCATCCTGTATCTCTTCCAAATCTAGACATATCTTTAACTATTACACAATTAATTTTTTTCTTCACTATATCAAAACACATTTTAACAAAAGCTGGTCTATCAAAATTAGTTCCAGTATAACCGTTATCTACATAATAATCTACTAATTCAAAATCAATATTTTCTTTTATATAATCTTTAATTATGCTTTTTTGATTATCAATACTATCAGATTCATTATAACTATCATCTTTAGATAGTCTTATATAAGCACCTACTTTATATTTTGACATAGCTCTCAACTCCTTCAAATATTATATCAAAAAAGTAGGATTTCTCCTACTTATAACACAAATCAATAAAACTTTTATTCTTTAACATTACATCCGTTAGTTTGTTCTACATATAATCGAAAAATTTGTTCAACTACTTTATTAAAATTATATTTTGAATCTTCATTTTTATCATATTTTTTTTGAATTTTTTCATACTTCATATCCTTTCCATGATTTATTATTAACTATTATACTTAATAGTAAATCACCAAATATAATTAAGCTTAAAATGATTAAAGAATGTAAATTCAAAGAAGAATTTAAAACTAAGTCATATTTCGTTTTTAACAAAAATTTTACTATTTGAATTATCAAAACAGAATTTATTATTGATATAATATGTATAAAGCCTAACCTTCTTATTATATTTAAACAAATTTGTCTTTTATTAAATCCCATTTTTTTTTCAAACTTCAAATTTAAATTTAAGTCAGAAACAATGTTTCTGTTAACAATAAGAAATATTATAATGAATAAAATTAAAAATAAAGCATTTACAATTCTTACAATATCAAGTATTTTTTTTATTTTTTCCTTTTTATTATAATTTGATATATTACTATCATTTAATACTAATGTTTCATCAGCATTACTTGAATATTTTTTTACTAAATTTTCAATGTTTTTTTCATATTTTACATTTGAAATATAATGATGTGAATTGTTATTCAAACTATCAAATAATTTTTCAGAAATTACTATTCCAGGTAATTGTCCCATATTTACTACACTTTTTATTTTTAAAGGGATTTTTTGATCATCTAATTCAAAAAATATTTCTTCTCCTTCTATAGTTGATAAAGTATTTTTTTTATTTACATAATCCAATTCCGACAAACCTATTACAACATCATGTTCTTTCAAGGATAAATTCTTATCTTTTGAACTGTATACTATAACCGAACCTAGATCATAATTAACCAGTTGATTTTCAGCTATATGTTCAAAATAAGAATATTTAAATAGTAAAATACAATATGAATTTTCAATCCATTCATCTTTTGTAATATCATTCATTAAATCCATTTTGCTATTTATATATAGATAACTATCTTCTTTAAATTTCAAATCATTGAGTTTTACTAAATATTGAATAAAATCATTAATTAAAAATAATGCTACAAATAAAATACTAAATATAATAAAATATAAAATTGTTGATTTTTTTCTAAAAAAACTTTTTATAATCATAAATCAATCCCCTTTTAATAGTAAAATAATACTTTTCTTACTTCTTTTTCTGATAAAAAGACTATTTATTATTAATGGTAATAAAAATACAACAAAAATACTTGGATAATAATTTATTATTTTATGTTCAAAAGGAATTAAATGTATAAAGAAATAATTTTCATATTTTAATCTAATAAAGTTATATAATATTTCTGTCAAGGCTAAACCTAATATAGATGATATCACTATGATAATTAGTAGCTGAAACATCGAAATAATATTAATTGTAAAAGAATCGAATCCTAATGCTCTTTGTATTCCAATTTCTTTTACATAATTAAGATTTGATTTTTTTATATATAATATTGTTAAAAATAGAAGAGAGACACAGGAAATGATTATCACAATATTGCAAATTAAATTTATTTTATTGACATAATCATAATTTACATAAGATTGAATTTCTGCTGTAAATCCCATATCGTTTACTTTATTTAAAACTTCATCAACATTTTTTAAATTATCGACAATTACAAGGACAGATGAATAATTTCTTCCACCATTTGATTCAAAATATGTAGTATTATATAGTTCTTTTATATCCTTAGCACTAATAAAACAAGAATCATAACTATCATTAGTTAACGAACTATCATACAATCCAACTATCTTGTATTTCTTTTTATAAGTCTTTCCTGTGTCTTTAACTTTACCATTATCACTTGTATAAATTTTTTCTTCAACACTAAGGGTCGTTCCTATCAATTCTTTACCATTTATATAATTTCCATCATAATTTTCTTCATCAAACATATATGGATAAAATTTTGTTGGACATATAGCAACCCCTGTATCATTTTCTGAAATAGTTTCTCCTATAATATTGCTTGGAATAGTATTTTTTGAGCCATATAGAAAATTAACAAATCCATTTTCAAACTCTGAAATTGGTGCACCATAATAATAATATTGAAAGTTATATACTTCTAATACATGGTCAATATCCAGTAGTTTATTATACTCACTTGAATATTCTTCATCCTCTTTATAAGAACTATCTCCATTTAAAGAAACACTAATACTCCTATATCCAAGATCTTTATTTATTTGATTATCTATATCATTCGACAAATAATTTCTATATGCTGTAGCACCTGCAATTGATAAAAACCCAAGTACTAATATTAATATAAGAAAAACGTTCTTTTTATTTCTTATCACTTTATATAAAGAATACTTAAAAATATCTTTTAAATTCATAAAATTTTCTCCATTTTCCCATCTTTTATTTCATACAAAATATCAGCATATTTTTTTATTTCGTTACTATGACTTACAACTATAACGCATTTACCATTTTTACTTAAATTTTTTAAAATATTAAAAATATTCTTTTCACTTTCTTCATCTAAATTTCCAGTTGGTTCATCTGCCAATATAATATTTGGTTCATTTGCTAACGCTCTCGCAATAGCTACTCTTTGTTGCTCGCCTCCAGACAATTCTTTTGGAAAATGATTAATACGATTTTCCAAATTAACCATTTTCAAAAGTTTTAACGCCTTATTTTTGCGTTCTGAAGGTTTTATTTTCTTATTAATTATCATTGGAAACATAACATTTTCATATGCTTTTAAATATTTATCTAAATAAAAATCTTGAAAAACGAATCCAAATTCATCTCTTCTTAGATTTGCCTCTTCTTTTGAACTAATTTTTTTAACATCAATACCACTAATCTTATAAGAACCATTTGTTATAGGTTCGAGCAATCCAATAATATTGATTAATGTTGACTTTCCACTACCTGAATGACCCATTATCCCATAAAACTTTCCTTTTTCAAATGTAATTGATAATCCATTTAGCACACTTACATTTTTGTATTTAGTGGCATAATTTTTACTTATATTTTTTAATTCAATTAGTGTTCCTTTTTTCATTTTTCTCATCAACTTCCTAAATACTAATTTTAATTATTTCTTATAAAAATCTTAACCAAATATGCAAGTAAATAAAACAAGAAATAGTATCCTATAAAGTTATACTAACTCCACCCATACCATCAAAGTAACTTCCTGCTCCTCCATAAAACAAGAATACGTTTCCATAACCGCCAGCGCCCATAGTGTAATATGAACTTGTTTGTAATGAAATGTTACTTGCTGAATGCTGATAACTTGCATATACAGAGCCACCAGATTCTGTACAACTAAAAATTGATATACAAAATAACGATGAAAATATTAATTTAAATTTCATAATCTTTCTCCCCTTACCTTTAATTTTAGTATGAAACATAAAAAAAAATAAAGAGCAAATATTTCACATTTGCTCTACTTTATAATTGTGAAATATTTGCACAAACTAATCATTCATTAAATATAAATATTTATTTTTAAATTCATTTAATAAATTGGAATCGCAATTACCCGAATTACATTTTTCATTTAATATATCATATGCAAAACTATCCACTATACTTCCATCTTTAAAAATATAAAAGTTTAGCATACCATCATTCATAGAATATTCAAAATGTTCTTCTATATCTTTACTTTGCTTAATAGCTAAATAAATATTAGAATTGCAAAAATATTTTTCTGTGATAGTATAATTATCTCCAAAATCTTCTTTATAATATTCTTCAGTCTTTTTATCATATTTAAAGTTTTCTTCAATATATTTTGGAACAATATTAGGTATTTCAGTAGTTTTATTATCTGAAATTGGTGATGAATTAGAATTATTAATAATTGTATCATTTGCAAAATCTTTATAGAGTTTTAGTTCAAGTATAAAACTCTTATCATTATCAGTTATAATTTCAAGAAATAATCCATTTAATATACTATCAATGTCATCATATTTAAAAAGCTCATTATAATCAAATTTATTAACAAGTAAAATATCAGAATCATCTTCTCCACCAACAAAAATATCGTGCTCTATGTTGTCTTTTTTAAAATATAATCTTGTTTTTGTTATTTTCATATTAGAATATTTTCCTATATTGCCAAGTTTGATATAACTTTTTTCTTTTGAAACTATCATAAGTCCATCACTAATATAAAAATTTTCATTTTCACCATATATCTTATATACTTTAATAGAATTATAATTGTTTACAAAGTAATATGTGAAAAAGCCAATTAATAAAATTGTTATAATAATTGTTGTTAAAGATAATATCTTTCTAATCTTTCTTTTGCTATCTTGGATTATTTTAATAGGAATAGTATCTATGTTTTCATTATTATCCGTATTTTTTCTTTCACCATATAAAATTTCATTAATACTTACATCAAAAAGATTTTGCAATTTAAGTAAATATTCAGCATTAGGTATATATACTCCTCTTTCCCATTTAGAAATCATTGTTCTATCAACAAGTAATTTTTTTCCCAATTCATCTTGTGTCATCTTTTTTTCTTTTCTCAATTTTGCAATAAATTTACCTATTTTTTCACTATCCATAGCATTCACTCCCACATCTAAAATCTTTTATTATTTTACCACTTTTTAGTCTTCTCTCTCAAGATGTTCAAATAATAATAAACCTCGTGCAGAATGAGAAAGATTTTGATCCCTCAAATGATGATTAGACATTATTGTATATCCTTCTAATCTTTTAATATTAAATCTATCCATATAGATACTCCTTCCTATTTTGTACAAAAAAACAGATATTGCTATCTGAATATTCCATATATTTTGAAAAGTTTGACTCTAAGCACCATCCCTTTAATGCTAGGGCAATTTTAGCCATTTTTTAGTGATTTTTACTTTTTTTTATTTTTTATTGTTTTTTATCAAAAAGATGTAATATACTAGAATCCATTTTGCCTTGATTTTTCAATGGTTTTAGGAAAAATTAGACTAAATATTTATCAAACAGTTGATACTATTTTTGTCTAACTCTGCTTTTTCATTTTTATTACTCATTAGAATCACTCCTTTTTGCAAGAAACTTTACTAATCAATTATACCACATTTTTTTATGATTTTAGATACCTCAATGCATCTTCATATAAATTCTTATATTTAAACATTACCTCAACTCCACCTCCTTCACTTATATAAATAACATCTACTAGTTCATTTAAAATATTCCTATCTATATAATCTAATTTTCCTAATCGTTTTATTTTTTTCATTCATACAATAATTTTATTTAATAGCTTGTTACAAATAGTAGATAGGTTATTTCCCTATTGCTGCTAGGTATTTTATAATTATTATTAGATTTATTAGTTATATTATTTATTTGTAATCGCAAAAAAAATTGGAATATTTCCAATCATTTAATTTTTTCTTAGTGTTATGATAACTAATTCTGGTCTGTTATTTATTCTATAAGGCAAGATACTATTTCCAATTCCACGACTTACTATCATAACTGTTTTATTTTGTTCAAATTTTCCATTGGTATATTTTGGAAATAATCCCTGATTTGGTGCAACAACCCCACCTATAAATGGAATTCTAATTTGTCCACCGTGTGCATGACCAGACAACACTAAATCAATATTTTTTTCTACATAATTATTAAATAATTCTGGTCTATGAGATAGTAAAATGCTATATTTACTATTATCATAGTCTATACTATTTAATTCATTTTCAATTATTTCAGAATCTTTAAGGTAGCCTATGTGTGTCATTTTTGGATCGCTTATTCCTATTAAATTTATTTCTGAATTACTTACCTTTAATGTATCTATTTTATCATCTAAAATAATAACTTGATTTTCTGTTAATTTTTCTTTAAGTTCATTATAACATTTTTCACTAATACTTGATTCGTGATTACCAGAAACAAAGTAAATAGGTGCAATATTTTTTATTTTTTTTATAAATTGTATTGCTCTATCTATATTTGTTTTATTGGAATCTATTAAATCACCTGTTAAAACAATTATGTTGGGCTTTTCATATTCTATTTTTTTTACTAATTGATCTGTTAACTTTTTATATTTTGTATTATGCAAATCTGATATCTGAATTATTTTAAAATTATTAAAAGAACTAGGTATTTTCTCATTTACTATATTGTAATTACTTATACTTAATTTTGTATTTTCATAATAAAAGTATAAATTACACAAAATTAATAAAGAAGTAATAACAAATGTAATAATTATAATTTTCTTTTTCATTAATTATCGCCTCTACAAATTAATATTCAAATTACTATTTCCATTGTAACATAAATTCTGTTAAAATAATGAATTTATATCTTGTTGTTCCAATCCTAATATAAATTTACTTCTGTTATCTGAATATCCAAATATTATATCGTTTCCTATATCTCTATTAATTTTACCTTCTTCATTACAAATAACACCTACTAGTTCATTTAAAATATGTTTGTAATAAATCAAAAGATGAAACAATATATGCATCAAAAAAAGCTGGAAATTTATTCATTAATCAACTTGATTATTTTTTCTTTTAAAAATTTGTTAACAGGAACAAAAATTAATATAAAAGTATATACTAAAAAAACAATGCTATATATTATAATTGAATGTATTTTTGGAATAATATAAAAATTCGTGAATAGAAATATTATTATTGAAATAATAAATAAAATAATTATACTATAAAATAGAATTTTTAGAAATTGAATATAATATTCGAGTACAATATTTTTAAGTATTCTTTTTTTTGATATGTTAAATATTTGAAAATATCCTATTTCTTTTTTTCTAAAGTAGAGTTTAAAAGAAATTTCGTTGTTCACAAATAAAAACAATAATATACTAATAAATATTAAAACAATTATTAAGATATTAAAAATAAAATTTAGATTTTCAGAATAAGTTTCCACGAAATCATCCCAATAAATAAATATTTCTTTATTTTTTAATGAATAGAGAAGTTCTTCGTCTCTATACAAGTCCTTAGAACTCATTAAAAGGAATGAACGTTCTTCTATATTTCCAAATTTAACTATATTTTGATATGGAACTAAAACAAATGAGTTTGAATTATCAATATTATAAAATGGATTAGAACTGTTTATTGTAGACAGATGACTTTCATCATCTGTAATTATCCCACTAATTATAAAATTCATTCCATCAACCTCAATTTTTTTATTTATACCATCTTTATAATTTGAATCGTTAAATAATTTTTTATATGCATTTTTATTAATCATGATTTCATCATTAGAGGTTGGAAAATTTCCAAAGAGGATATAATCATCATTTAAGAAGATGCTATCATTTTTATATGGCAAAGGTAAAAAATTCAAATCATTTTCAGATTTATAACTGTAATTTTCATAGATAGTAAATTCTGATAAATCCTTTATATCTTCATATAATTTTTCATCAATATAAAACGTATTTATTGGATATTTATTTTTTAGAAATTTTAAATATTCCTTTTTAAAATTACTTTTAAATCCAATTAATAAAAAGAAAATTGCTAAAAGTAAACTACTTATAATAATAAATCTTTTAGAATTATGATTTTGTAATTTAATCTTTATATATTTGAAATCAATTTTTCTAAAATCTTCTTTGTTAGATACAAAATTAGGTATAATTCTCTTCTTAGTTTCATTTTTTCTATAAATAATATTATCAATTTCGCCATAATTAAGATTAATTATTTCATCAGCTATTTCATCAAAACAATTCTCATGTGTAGCAATAATTACTATTTTATTAAATGACTTTAACTTTTCAAATTCTTTAGCAACAATTTTAGCATTTTTTAAATCCAATGAAGCTGTTGGCTCGTCTGCTAAAATAATATCATTACTTTTTAGCAATGCTCTAATAATTGTTATTCTTTGTCTTTCACCACCAGACACTTCATTTGGATACTTATTTAATATTTCAGTTACTTGAAACAAGTTTGCATAGTAAAGGATCTTTTTTTCATCCGAACTTACAAGTTTTAAATTTTCCATTATTGTTAATTTGAGAACTAATAAACTAAATTGCATTATATATCCAATATTTGTAATATTACGTATATTTGAAACTTTTTTCCCATCATGCAAATATTCGCCATTAAAAGATAAATCTATTCCTGCTAAAATATTTAATAATGTAGTTTTACCGCACCCAGAAAAACCTTTTAAAACATATATTTTACCATTTTTAAAAGTATAATCTATATTCTTTAGAACTTCTCTTTCACCATATCTCTTAGAAATATTTTTTAATTTTATCATATTATATCCCTCGTCTCCTGTAATATATTATACCAACCAATTTTTTTTATTTTTTTTGAGGTAAACAATAATGTAAAAGTGCTAACAACTATAACTAATGTATAAAAGATTAGAACTAATACATAATTAAAATCAAATAATCTAAAAGAAAAAATTAGAAAGATATCATTAATTTTATTTAATAATAAACCTATGATACAAGATAATATTGTCGCAACAGATAGTTGTTTCATTATTTGATATATATTTGTAATAAAAAAAGCTCTTTTTACATTGTCAGAATTATAACCATAATAGTTAAAGGTACAATAATGGGACTTATAGTATTCTAATTTTGTTGCTGTGCGTTGAAAATAAAAAAGCAAAGAAACAATTACTCCAACAACTCCAAGTGGATAAAAAATATACGAAATTAAATTAAATGTCATTATTATATTATTAAATGAATTTTCATATGGAGTGATAGTTACATCTGGATTATCCAAATATTTATTATATATTTCATAAGTTTTTTGAAAATTATCAAAGAATAAAAAATAATGTGTTGGATTTTTATAATAATCTTGTGTAAACTTTGAATTTAAAAAAATATTATAATCGACTTGTTCTGGGTAAAGCCCCATCGATTGAAAATACATATAGTCATTTTTTTCAAACTTATCAAATACTCCACATATTTTAAAAATTTCTTCTCCATTTTCTAATTTTAATTTTATTTGGGTTCCAATAATGGAATTAAACTCTTTTTCTTCTACAATTGATAATGCATAATCATAAGATAAAATAATATCATGGTCATCTTCAAAATAATTACCTGCTAATAGTCTATCGGAAATTTTAAAATATTTTCTAAAATATGGTATTGTCAAAAGAGTTATTTCGTAGTTATAGTCATAGCCTTTTCCATCTGTAAATCCTTTTTTTTCAATGTTCATTGCATAATCGACAACCGTTTCTTTAATACTTTCTTCATTTAATAAATTATTGCATATATCTTGATGCGATGTATTACATATTACCTGCAATTGATTGACTTTATATTCTTTATCAATGTTTGATAACAACTTTTTTTGAGGTGAACCACATAGAAAGCATATCAAAATTGCAATAACAAAAATTAGTGTTTGTAATATTATTTCTTTTTTCTCAAACTTTGAATAATTAAATTGTTTAGCCATATATTTTTCAAGTTTAGCTTTTTTTACTTTAGATACATTATCTACATTCTTTATATTATATACTGATGAAATTTTTTTATTATATTTTTTCTGATTTTCTAAGTCAATAACTTCATCGCAATATTTTTCTATTTCTACATCATGCGAGCTTATTAAGATTGTTACTTTATTTTTTAAATAATAAAGAAGTTCAAAAACTTTTATTTTATTTTCATAATCTAATGAAGCAGTTGGCTCATCAAGTAACAAAATATTTTTATTCATCAAAATCGCCTGCATTATTGCAATTCTC
Organism: uncultured Bacilli bacterium; assembly: GCA_947588665.1. The sequence goes on from CANPYU010000177.1 coordinate 11,925, forward strand.
TGTTTCTCTCCTCCTGAAAGAGTATTTGGCATTTTGTCTTTCAAATGCAACAAGTTGAATTCTTTTAAAAAACTAATAACAATATTCTCATCATTGTTGCATAAAATTAAATTATCATAAACTGATAGATAATTAATCAAATATGTATTTTGACTAATATATGCTATATTGTTCATTACTTCTTCATTATCAACTTTTTTATAATATTTTTTACGAGAAAACTCAAAAGATACGAAACCACTATCATAGTCTACTAATCCGCAAATAATATTTAATAATGTAGTTTTCCCGCTACCACTCCTGCCATAAATAAAATACATTTTTCCTTTTTCAAAATAATAATTGAAATTTTTAAGAACTAAATCGCAGTTATAAGTTTTTGAAATATTACGACACCAAATCATTAATTATCGTTTAATCCTTTTAACATTTGTGATAAAGAAGTAAAACTAAAATATTTACCTTCATATTTTATATCAATTTCTAACTCTTGTTTATTAATTATTTCGTCCTCCAATTTCAATATTTCATTATAATCATCTATTTGCTCATTTGTAGCTTTTTTTTCTTCTACTAGATCAGAAAGAAACTCACCATTTTTATCAATAAAATCGATTTTTATATACTCTATATTACCGTAATTAAGTATATATCCAATTCTAATTGTTCCATTTGATATTTCTTTATCTATTGTTCCAACAAATGGTAATGAACCATATTTACCAAATTTTTTTTCTGGAGCATGTAAACTTTTTTCATATAAATTAATTACCAAATCAGCATCAATATATTTTAAGTCTAGTTTATTTAAATCATCCTTTAATGTTTCATAATTAAAATTACTACTATTAAAATAATCTGTTATTTTATTTGTATCTTCTCGTGTTTTTTTTCCGTATAGCAAAGAATTTACGTCCGAATCATAATATTCTATTATTTTTCCAGTATCACCATCAACCACTGGAATTCCAAACTCATCGGATGTATCTTTTTTAAGCAAATCAAATCCATTGAAATCATATTCATTCAGTACAGTAAAATTACCATCTTGATCCTTAAAATATGAAGCGCAAAAATAGTATATCCAATTATCGTCAACAGTTTCATAAGCACATTTATCTAAAAAATTAATTGTAGGTTGTGAAGACCCTTCAGACCTTTTACAGCCAGAGCAAATTAACAAGAACATAAATGATAAAGAAAATAATACATATTTTTTTAACTTCACAACAATACCTCCTTCTGAAATCATCATATTATTGTTTAAAAAAAAAGTAAAGAGCTAAATTCGCTCTTTACTGATTGTGAAAATATTTCACATTATTTTCTAAACCCAATTTTATCAATATAGTTATTAATAAAATATGTTATTTTTTCATTATCGCAATTACCAATTAGACACTTGTTTTCCATTATACCATATGAAAATTCACTTTTATGTTTATTTAAGTTTTCACTATCAACTTCATAATAAGAAATATCTGTTGAATTAATGTATTCAAAATGTTTACAATAATCCTTGTATTTTTCCTCAACAACATATAATGCAGCATTGTAATAATACTTTTCAGTTACTTTAAAATTTTTATTCTCTGATGTCAAATAATAACATTCTTCTGCTTCATCAAAATCAAAATTTTCTTTTATATATTTTGGTATTTTGTAATCTATTTTTTTTATTTTTTCTTCTGAACTTAATTTATTTTTTTTATATAATAAATTACTATTAGTAAAATCTCTTTTTAAACTAAGTTTTATTGTTTCAATTTTAGTATTATTTACATATTTTATTTCTAAATAAAGATTTTCTCTAACATATTTTATATCTCCATATGGAATTTCTTCGTCATCTCCAAATTTATTAATATATAAAGTAGGTTTATAGTTATCAGAAAAAATAATCCTTTTATTATTATCTTTTTTGTAATATAAAGTTATTAAATCTATGTTGCTTTCATTTATATTTGGTATATCTCCTAATTGGATATACATTTTTTCATTTGATATAACCATAATACCATTTACAGAAATATCATTTTCATTACCACTAATAGTATATACACTGATGGATTTATAATTACTTATAAAATAATATGTAAAAAAAGCTAACATCATAAACATAAAAACTAAAACACTAATTAAAATAATTGTTTTTATTTTTCTTTTACTTTCTTTTAGTATATTTATAGTTACTTCATTTACTTCATCTTTATTTTTTTTGTTCTCTCTTTCTCCATAATATATTTCATTTACACTTACATCAAACAATTTACATAATTTTAAAATTATGTCATATTTAGGAACATATTTCCCTCTTTCCCATTTAGATATAGTTGTTCTATCCGTATATAGATGATTTGCTAGATCTTCTTGTGTCATCTTTTTTTCTTTTCTCAATTTTGCAATAAATTTACCTATTTTTTCACTATCCATAGCATTCACTCCCACATCTAAAATCTTTTATTATTTTACCACTTTTTAGTCTTCTCTCTCAAGATGTTCAAATAATAATAAACCTCGTGCAGAATGAGAAAAATTTTGATCCCTCAAATGATGATTAGACATTATTGTATATCATTCTAATCTTTTAATATTAAATCTATCCATATAGATACTCCTTCCTATTTTGTACAAAAAAAAAAAAAAACAGATATTGCTATCTGAATATTCCATATATTTTGAAAAGTTTGACTCTAAGCACCACCCCTTTAATGCTAGGGCGATTTTAGCCATTTTTTAGTGATTTTTACTTTATATTTTTATTTTTTATTGTTTTTTTTACCAAAAAAATGTAATATACTAGAATTCATTTTGCCATGATTTTTCAATGATTTTAGAAAAAATTAGACTAAATATTTATCAAACAGTTAATATTTGTCGAATTTTGTCGATTGTCCATTTAAATCACTTCCTTTTATTATTTAAGAAAATTATGCATTTCTTTCTATAATTATATCTGCAACAGTAAGATTTTTTTCACTCATTACATTTGATAATA
>CANPYU010000178.1 GCA_947588665.1 uncultured Bacilli bacterium
CCATCGAGTGATAATAATCATTATCACTCGATGGCCATTCTGTTCCACTATACGAAGTATAACCATCACCGTTTTCATTTGATATCATTATGGCAAAACTCTTACTTTTTTCTATTTCTTTTAACTTTACTTCGGGTAATACTACTTCTTTCTTATTTAAGAATAATTTTGGTATATTTATTATTGTTATTAATACTAACAATATTGTTAATACTTCTAAAATTTTTCTTCTATCTTGCATATTATACATAATCCTCCTATTATTTATATAAATAATTTTAAACTTAGCTCATAAAAATAATAAAGTCACACAATCTGTAATACATTTTGTGTAACTTACTATTTGTAACACTGTTACCTATACTATTCTAAAAGGGGTGCTTATGAATAAATTTAAAATTCCAAATATGGATGAAGAAAAATCAGTTTTAAAAACTATTAGATTAAAATTAACAATATTAAAGAAAGTTGAAGATTTAGCTGCCAAAAATAATTTATCAGTTAATAGATTAATTAACGAATGTATAGAGTTTGCTATTAACAATATGGAAGATGATAAAAAAACAGACTAGTTAAACTAATCTGATTATTTTAATTATTAATTTTAGAAATGTTACTAACAGCATAGATAGCATCATTGGCTGCAGTTACTAATTGATAAACATCTTTTTTAATAACATCACCAATTGCATAAATTCCATCTATATCTGTTTCATACTTTTCATTTACTTTTATATAGCCTTGTTCATCTAAAATATTTAAATTATTAAATATTTCCGTATTAGGCTTATAACCAATATAGATAAATACACCAGCAACATCTAATTTTTGATCATTATCTAAAATAATGCTTTCTATTTTACCATCTACTTCATTATATTCTTTAATGTTAACATTACAAATAATTTCCATATTTTTTGTATTTCTAACTTTAGTTTCTAGATATTTTTCACCTTTAAATCTATCTTTACGATTTAAAATATATACTTTATGACATATTTTAGCAAGATATAAAGATTCTTGTAAAGCACTTGAACCACTTCCAACAACTGCAACATCTTTATCCTTATAAAATGCCCCATCACAAGTAGCACAAGTACTAATACCTCGACCTAAAAGATCTTTTTCATTATCAAGGCCTAAAAATTTAGGTTTAGTACCCGTCGCAATTATCACATATTTTGCATGTAATTCTTCATTTTTAATTACTACTATTTTTTCATCATTTTGAATTTTTAAATCAATTACTTCACTAAATTTATAAGGTATTTCTAAATCTTTAATTTGCTCTAATAATTTATTAGAAAAATCTATCCCATTGATATTCATTAAACCAGGGTAGTTACTAATAGTTTCAATATTATTAAGCATACCACCAACTGCACCTTTATCTATTAGTAATACATTTAAATTAGCTCTTTTGGCATAAATACCTGCAGTAACACCACCAATACCCATACCTATTACTATTAAATCATACATAAATTATCTCCTCCTCTATTTAACTGGGCCATTTTGCTCATCACTATATAGATCTTCAAAACGTCCTTTTCTACTTAATACAATAAATATTATTAAACCTGTTATAAATAAAATAATTGATACTATTTGAGCTACTCTAAAGCCAAAAAACATCAAAGAATCTGTTCTCATTGCTTCAATAAAGAAACGTCCAACTGAATAATACATCATATAAAGACAAGTAAGTTGCCCTCTTTTTAAATAACGATAACGTCTTACAAAAAGTAAAATTATAAAACCAATTAAACAGAAAATACTTTCATAAAGAAATGTTGGATGATAATAAACATTACCTATTTTCATACCTTCAATTATTTTTTCAGGAATATGTAATTCTTTTAAATGATAGTAAGTAGTTGCAGCTCCATGAGCCTCACCATTAAAGAAGTTTCCCCATCTACCAATGGCTTGTGCTAAAAGAAGAGGAACAACAACAATATCTGTTATTTTAAAAGTATTGATATTATATCTTTTTGTATAAATAATTATAGTGATAAGTCCACCAATAATACCACCATGAATGGCAAGTCCACCTTCCCAGATTTTAAAAACATCTAAAATATTATTTTGATATAATTCAAAATTAAAAATACAATAATAAATTCGAGCACAGATTATTCCCACAATTATAACCCAAAAAGCTAAATTAAACATAAAATCTTTAGGAATATTAAATCTTTTTCCTTCTCTAATAACCATAAATATTGCAATAAGCATACCAGTAAGTAACATTAAAGAATACCATCTAACTTCAAAACCAAATAAAGTAAATGCAATTGGATTCATTCTATCACCTAAAAATATTATAAAACAAAAAAAGTAACATGTGAATTACTTTTTAAAATATGGTTGTTCTTGTTTACTAATTATTCCTAAATTTTTGATAGCATTAGAGTCTATATATAAACCATTTTTAGTACTAGTCATAATTATATTTACATCTTTTAAATTAATACCTTTACTTAATAAAAGATTAGATAAATCATTTATTCTTATAAAATATGTTTTGTGACCACTCTTATCTAAAACATCAAAGTAAGGCTTTAAACAAACTAAATCACCATATTGATTTGGATCGTCAACAATACACTCATTAAAAAACAAATTTCTATCATTAGAATTTTTATAATCTCCACCAACACTTAAAATACTATTAAGAGGTTGTCTATTAATAAATGCTTGAAAGGAATCAATTATTTTATTTTTAAAATTATTATAAATTTCTTCATTATTTAATTCCATATCTTTATTATATATATAAGAAATATTACCAAAATTGGCATCTTTATTTAAATATTTTTTTGACTTATACACATAATCAATAAAAACATCTAATAAATCACTTAATTTATCATATTCTTTTTCTAAATATTCTTGAATAAATACTTTTGGTAAACTTAATACTACATCTCTATCAAAACCACTTTTAATTAAATATAATTTTATTTTTTCAATATTTTTCATAATTTAACTTCCTTTAACGTCTATTAAATTATACTTTATATAAATATTTAGTCAAGCAAAACTTTATAAATCTTCATTCATTAGAAAATCAATTATGTTAATATTTTTAATACCATTTTGAGAAAAGTCTCTTTTATCTAAAGAAATTATATATTTTGGATAATTATCATCAATATTTTTAAATGCATTAAATTTTCTTTCTTTTGCTTCTTCATTAGTTAGTTCATAAGTAACTTGAATATATATTTTTTTATCATCTTTTTGGGCTACAAAATCAATTTCAATATTATTATTTTTACCAACATATACTTCATAATCCCTTTTAATGAGTTCATTATAAACTATATTTTCTAATACTATATAATTTTTAAAATCTTTATTATTATTTTTAATTTGAGCAATACCTAAATCAGTAACATAATATTTATTCAAAGTTTTTAACATACCTTTACCATGTATATCGTAACGATAAACTTTTTTAATTATAAGTGCTTTACATAAAGCATCAATATAAGTATATATTGTATCAGTTGAAACTTTACGATATTCTTTTTCTAAATAATTAACAATACTCTCAGCTGAAAATTCTCTTCCTATAGTATCGAGTAAATAATTTAATATTTTATCAAATAATATTATATCTTGTAGATTTAATCTTTTAACAATATCTCTTAAAATAATGGAATCATAAACACTATGAAGGTAATTTTTTATATCAAGATCACTCATAAATTCGCAACGATTAGGAAGTCCGCCCCATTTAGCATAATCCCAAAAGTTACCTATATCATACGCATCTTTTTTAGTAAGTTCAATATATTCTTTATATGATAAAGGATATATGTTAAAAAGGACATATCTTCCCGATAAAACTGTTGATAATTCATCAGATAGCATTTTACTATTAGAACCAGTTATAAATATACTAATATTTTTAATTGATGCTCTTAAAGAGTTAATAACTTTTTCAAAATTATCAACATTTTGAATTTCATCTAAAAACACATAATACATTTTATCATCTTTTATTTGTTCTTTTATATATGTATTTAATTTTTTATAATCTTTTAATTCTTCATATTCGATAAATTCAAAATTAATACAAATTATATGTTTATCATTTACTTTTTCTTTTTTTAAATCATTAATAATTTGATCTAAAATAACTGATTTACCACATCTTCTAATACCAACTAAAATTTTAACTAAATTAGAATTATAAAATCCTCTGATTTTATTTAAATAATCTGTTCTAATTAACATTTTAATCAACTCCTATAGTAATTATATTACAAATATTCTTATAAGTAAAGTTATTTCATTTAAATGAAATAACTTTTGCTTTTTTAAAATTATTTTGTTTCAATGAAATTATTTTAAATGTAAAAAAGAGAATTTACTTCTCTTTTGCAAATATTTTCTTTAAAAATTGTCCTGTATAAGATTCTTCAACTTTAGCAACTTCTTCTGGTGTACCAGTAGCAATAACATTACCACCAAATTTTCCACCTTCAGGACCTAGATCAATAATATAATCAGCTTGTTTAATAACATCTAAATTATGTTCAATAACTATAACGGTATCGCCATTATCAACAATACGATTTAAAACCTCAAGTAACTTTTTAATATCAGCAGAATGAAGACCGGTTGTTGGTTCATCTAAAATAAAGACTGATTTACCAGTTGGTTTCTTTTGTAGTTCTTTGGCTAGTTTTACTCTTCCTGCTTCACCACCGGATAAAGTTGGTGCTCCTTGACCAAGAGTTATATAAGATAAACCAACATCATACATAACTTGTAATTTATCTCTTACTTTAGGTATATTTTCAAAGAAAGGTAAGGCTTCACTAACACGCATATCTAGAACATCAGCAATACTTTTGCCTTTAAATTTAACATCTAAAGTTTCTTTATTATAACGTTTACCACCACAGACATCACAAGGAACATATACATCAGGTAAAAAGTGCATTTCAATTTTCTTAACACCAT
>CANPYU010000179.1 GCA_947588665.1 uncultured Bacilli bacterium
AACCAAGTGCTGGTTTACCCCAAGGTGTCATCGGACTCTTACGTCCAACAGGAGTACGACCTTCACCACCACCATGTGGATGGTCATTAGGGTTCATTACACTACCACGGTTAGTAGGTCTAATTCCCATATGTCTTTTTCTTCCTGCTTTTCCTAAATTAACAAGTTCATAATCTTCATTGCCAACAACTCCAATAGTTGCCATACAAGCACCAAGTACTTTTCTAGTCTCACCACTTTGAAGTCTTAAAATTACATATTTGCCATCACGGCCAAGAATTTGTGCACTAGCTCCAGCACTTCTAGCCATTTCTGCACCCTTACCAGGTTTTAACTCAATACAATGAATAAATGTACCTACTGGAATAGCCTCAAGTGGTAAAGCATTTCCAACTTTAATATCAGCATCTTTGCCATTTTCAATAATCATTCCCACTTGTAATCCTTTAGGAGCAATAATATATCTTTTTTCACCATCACGATAATTAATTAATGCAATATTAGCACTTCTATTTGGGTCATATTCAATACTTGCTACTTTACCAGTAATTCCAATTTTATTTCTTTTATAATCGATTAAACGATATTTTCTTTTAGCTCCTCCACCAATGTGACGAACAGTAAGTTTACCTTGATTATTTCTTCCACCAGTTTTTATTTTAGTTTTAAGTAAACTTTTTGTAGGAGTACTAGTTGTTAATTCTTCATTAACAAGTGCAGACATTCCTCTACGTCCATTAGTCGTAGGTTTAAATTTCTTAATAGCCATAAACTTTCCTCCTATAATTCTATTTTAGAGTTAGCATCCAAAGTAACTATTGCTTTTTTATAAGTTTTAGTCATACCTGTATATCTTCCAACTCTTCTTTTCTTAGCCTTTGTATTTAAAGTATTAACACTTACTACTTTAACCCCAAATGCTTTTTCAATTGCTTTCTTTATTTGTGGCTTAGTTGCATCTTTAGCTACTTTAAATGTATAAACATTATCATTTTGCATCTTAAGCGCACTTTTTTCAGTTATAACTGGTGAATAAATAATATCTGTATAATCTTTCATTATTTAAGCACCTCCTCTAGTTTTTTAACTGCTGCTTCATCAATTACTAATGTATCAGCATTAACTAAATCTAAACAGTTAATATCACTTACCATAATATGATAAGCATATCCTAAATTTCTAGTTGCCATGAATAAATCTTCATTTTCATCAAGTGTTACAAATAATATTTTTCCTTCAAGTTTTAAATTATCAATTAATTTCTTAACTTCTTTAGTTTTTAAACTATCTAATTTAATTTCATCAAGAACAACTAATTCTTTATCTTGAGCTTTATGAGTTAAAGCACTCTTTAACGCTAAAACTCTTTCTTTTTTATTAATATCAAAAGTATAATCACGAGGCATTACTCCTAAAGCAATTCCTCCACCTCTCCATTGTGGAGCACGAATACTTCCTTGACGAGCTCTACCAGTACCCTTTTGTCTCCAAGGCTTTTTACCTCCCCCAGAAACTTCACTACGAGTTTTAGTTTTGGCTGTACCTTGACGAGTCGCATCAAGTTGTAATCTAATCATTTTCTTCAAAACTAAATCATTAGCTTCAATATTCCAAACACTGTCATTTAAAGTTAAATCTTTAACTTTTTCGCCAACTTTATTTTTTACACTTATTTTCATAACGATGTCCTTTCTAGAAAACTAATTGTTTTCTCCCGGATTTTCTTCATTAGTACTTTCTGTTTTAGTTTCATCAGTAGTAGTCTCTTCTGTAACAGGAGTATTTTCTATTACTTCTTCTTTCTTTTCTTCTACTACTTCATCAACAACAGTCTCATAAGTTATAATTTCTTTTGGATTTTTCTTTCTGTTATTTTTAACAGCACTCTTAATTAATACTAATGAATTTTTTGCTCCTGGAATATTTCCACTTACTAAAATATAATTATCAGTTTCATTTACTTCAATAACTTCCAAATTTTGAATAGTTACTGTTTCAACTCCCATATGTCCAGATAATCTCTTGCCCTTCAAAACTCTCTTTGGAAGCATAGTTCCCATTGAACCTGGTCTTCTGTGATAATTAGAACCATGAGTCTCTGGTCCACGAGATTGATTATGACGTTTAATTACACCTGTAAATCCTTTACCTTTACTAGTCCCTGTAACATCGATAATTTCTCCAACCTCGAATAAATTTGCACCAATTGTATCTCCTACATTATAAGTTCCCTCATAGTTTCTTATTTCTTTTAAGAAGCGCTTAGGAGTTGTATTTGCTTTTTTAGCTCTTCCCATTTCAGGTTTATTAGCATTTTTTTCTTTTTTATCAAAAACGCCTAATTGAATCGCATTATAGCCATCTGACTCAACTGTCTTAACTTGCATTACAGTATTAGGTGCAACTTCAACAACTGTAACCGGAATTAATTTACCATCTTTAGTAAATACTTGAGTCATTCCGAGCTTACGCCCTAAGATTCCTTTCATATTTTTTCCTCTTTTCTAATTATAATTTTATATCAATGTCTACACCACTAGGTAAATCTAAGTGAGTTAAAGCATCAATAGTCTCCTTACTAGGATTTTTAATATCAATCAATCTTTTATGAGTACGCATTTCAAATTGCTCACGAGCATCTTTGTATATGTAAACTGCTCTTAAAACAGTATATTTTTGAATTTCTGTTGGAAGTGGTACTGGACCGCTTACTTCTCCACCAGTTCTCTTAACTGTTTCTACAATCTTTACTGCCGCATTATCTAATAATCTATGATCATACGCTCTAAGATTAATTCTAACTTTTGTACTTGACATATATAATGTCCTCCTTTCGCCTATATCTAGTATAGACTTGCTCCGTTCGAATTACCTGATTAAGAATTAATTGAAACAACCAACCCTCGCGTATCAGCAACCTCGCACATCTAAGCCAGTCATACGAAATAGATTATAACAATATATTTTA
>CANPYU010000180.1 GCA_947588665.1 uncultured Bacilli bacterium
CATACGAGCGGTGTTCGCCCTGTAATAAACTTAAAAGCCGACATACATTATACGTTCACTTATTCAAATCAACTAACAAAAGGAACATTTGAAAATCCTTACATAGTTCAATAAAAATTATATACTTGCCTGAATTGCTCTAACTAACTTATATTTAGGCAAGATTAAATTCCATGCGAGGTCTCTCCTCGCTTTTTTATTACAAATAAAAATTAATAAATTAAAAACTATCCCTTTTAGGATAGTAATTTTAATATTAAACTAATTCTAATTTAACTGCTAAACCGTCATCTCCAACACGCTCTTTTAATTTAATAATACGTGTATATCCACCATTTCTAGTTTCATAACGTTTAGCAAGTTCATTAAATACTTTACTAACAACCTCATTATCATTATATAAGAATGCTAAAGCTTTTCTTCTACAAACTAAAGTGCCTTTTTTTCCATAAGTGATCATTTTATCAACAAATTTTCTTACTTCTTTTGCTCTAGCTTCAGTAGTAACTACTGACTCATTCATAATAACATCTCTAGTTATATTAGCTAAAATACTTCTTCTCTTACGAGATTCTCTTCCTAATTTTCTATATAACATTGCCTAAAGCCTCCTAATCTCTAAATTTAAGTCCCATTTCTGCTACTTTATCTAAAACTTCTTTTAGTGATTTTTTACCTAAATTACGTATCTTAGTAACTTCAACTTCTCTCTTAGAAATAAGATCTTGAACAGTGTGTATACCAGCTCTTTTTAAACAGTTATAAGCACGTACTGAAAATTCAATTTCTTCAATAGGTGTTTCTAAAGTTTTAGTAATAGTATCAACTTTCTTTTCTTGCATTAATCCAGTAATATCACTAATTGCATTTAAATCTGCCACAATATTAAAATGTTCAATTAATATTCTAGCTGCAAGAGCCATAGCTTCTTCTGGAGTCATACTACCATTAGTATTAATATCCATTGTTAATTTATCATAATTTTCATTTTGACCAACACGAGTTGATTCAACTTCATATTTAACAAGTTCAATTGGTGAATAATTAGAATCTATTGCAATAACACCAATCTTATTATCAGCATATAATTTTTTATTTTCTTTAGCATCAACATAACCTTTACCATTAGATATGGTAACTTCCATGTCGATTTTGCCACCCTCAACTAAATTACATAAAACTAAGTCAGGATTAATAATATCAACATCCGCATTCTTTTCAAAATCTGCTGCTGTAACTGGTCCTACAGTATCTTTAAATAATCTTAATGTTTTAATATCCTCTGTATGATTTTTAACTACTACACTTTTAAGAGCCAAAACTATGCTAGTTACATCTTCAACAACTCCATCAATTTTTTGAAATTCATGTAACACGCCTTCAATCTTAACAGAAGTAATTGCACTTCCTGGTAAACTTGATAACATAACTCTTCTAAGTGCATTACCAATAGTTGTTCCAAATCCTCTTTCAAGAGGTTCTAATTCAAATTTTCCATAGTGATTGCTTTCTTGATATTCTGCAATTCTATATTCTGGTTTTTCAAAACTAATCATAAAATAATACCCTTTCTTTTCAAATTACTTTCTAGGACGTTTTGGTGGACGACAACCATTATGTGGTACTGGTGTCTCATCAGTAATTGAAAGAATTTCAAGACCAGCTGCTTGTAAAGATCTAATTGCAGTCTCTCTCCCAGCACCTAAACCCTTAACAATAACATCAACTTTTTTAACCCCTTGATCCATTGCGGACTTAGCAGCAGCCTCAGCACTCATTCCTGCTGCAAAAGGAGTTTTCTTTTTACTTCCTTTATAGCCAATAGTCCCACTTGATGCCCAAGCAATTACACTACCATCTTTTTCTGTAATAGTAACGATAGTATTATTATAAGTAGAATGAACGTGTGCAACAGCTTCAGGAATATTTTTCTTAACTTTTCTTTTTCTTCTATTATAAGCCATAATTTAACCTCCTACTTAGCTACTTTCTTCTTGTTAGCTACTACTTTACCTCTACCCTTACGAGTATGAGCATTACGGTTAGTTCTTTGTCCTCTTACTGGAAGACCTTTTTTATGTCTAACCCCTTGATAGCAACCAATTTCCATTTTATTTTTGATATTCATTTGTACAGTACGACGTAAATCACCTTCTACAACATGATTATCTACTTCTTTTCTTAAACGAGCAATTTCATCATCTGTTAAATCTTTAACTTTAGTTGCCGGATTAACACCAGCAGCTTCACAAATCATTTTTCCTAAATTATTACCAATTCCATATATTGCAGTTAATCCTACAAATATTTGTTTCTCGCTTGGTAATTCAATATTTTTAATACGTGCCATAATTCCCTCCTTTATTAACCTTGAGTTTGTTTGTGTTTAGGATTTTCACAAATAACCATAACTTTACCTTTTCTTCTTATTATTTTACATTTTTTACATATTTTCTTTACTGATGGTCTAACTTTCATTATAATACCTCCATTATCTTTTATTCCATGTTATACGC
>CANPYU010000181.1 GCA_947588665.1 uncultured Bacilli bacterium
ACTCTCCGCCTTTTAAAACTTCCGTTACTTTACCTTCTACTTCAATTTTCTCTTCACGTACATTTTCATTAACGTTTTTTTTATTCTTTTTCATCGCTAATATCTCCTGTTAAAATTTTATATCCATCTTTTGTTACTACAACTGTATGTTCAAAATGTGCACTAGGAAGTTCATCATCAGTTGAAATAGTCCAATCATCATCATGCATATAAACATATCTTTCTCCAAGATTTAACATTGGTTCAACTGCAATAACCATTCCTGCTTTAAGGGTAACACCTGTTCCCGCTTTCCCAAAATTAGGAACATCAGGATCTTCATGAACGTTTGTCCCAACACCATGTCCCACAAGTTCTTCTACAACTGACAAACCATGTTCATGAGCATACTCTTCAATTGCCGCCCCTATATCACCTATTTTAGCACCTTCATGAATTTTAGACAACCCTACATATAAAGCTTTTTCTGTATTATTAACTAAATCTCTAACTTCTGGTGCTACATCTCCAATAATATAAGTTCGTGCTGCATCACTATGATATCCATGTACTTCTACCCCAATATCAATTGATACAATATCACCATTTTGAATTTTTCTCTTTCCCGGTATACCATGTACTACTTCATCATTAATAGATACACAAATACTTGCCGGATAACCTTCATAGTTCAAAAAAGAAGGTCTAGCATTATGTGAAGAAATAAAATTATAAGCAATTTTATCTAACTCTTTTGTCGTTATACCAGCTTTTAAATGTTTCTTAACTTCTTCATGAGTTTTAAAATTAAGAATACCAGCTTCTCGCATTAATTTTATTTCTCTTTCACTTTTAATACTAATCATTTTTCGCCTCATTTACTATAATTTGAAACATATCATCAATATTCATCGTTGCATCTACCCATTTAAGAATTCCCATATTTTTATAATAATCTAAAATAGGTTTAGTATTTTCTAAATAACTTTCAAATCTAACTTTAAAAGTCTCTTCAGTATCATCGCTTCTTTTTTCTAACTCTACTCCACAATTATCACAAATATTATCTTTAATAGGTTTTAATTTCTCATTAGTTAGATTATAACTTTTTTTACATTTAGGACAAATTACTCTACCCATAACTCTTTCTAAAGCATCATCTAAACTAATATCTAAATAAATAACTATATTGTTAGTAACTTTATTAGTTATCAACATTTCATTTAATCTTTCAGCTTGAAGAATAGTTCTTGGAAAACCATCTAAAATAAATGGCCTATTTTTATCTAATTTAGCTAGTTTTTCTTCCATAAGTTTAATCATGAAATCATCACTAACTAAACCACCTTTAGAAATAATATTATCTATTTTTTTTCCTAAACTACTACCACTTTTAATTTCTTCTCTAAGTAAATCTCCAGTACTAATATGTTCATAATTATAATTACTTACAAGATAGTCACTAACAGTTCCCTTGCCAGCCGCCGGAGAAGCGATAAAAATGATATTACGCACTTTATCTAAACCTCTTCTTACGGGCTGCATAACTTCTCGCTGCTAAACTACTTTCAATTTGTTTGTAAGTCTCTATTGCTACACCTACCACAATTAAAATTCCTGTTCCTCCAATAGTTACGCTACTAGGTAAACTAGTAAATGTTGAAATAACTACTGGAAGCCCTGCAAGTATTACTAAGAAAACAGAACCAACTGTTGTAAGTCTAGATAAAGATTTACTAATATATTTAGAAGTTTCTTCTCCCGGTCTTACTCCTGGAATATAACCTCCATTTTTATTTAAGTTTTTACTCATCTCTTCTGGGTTCATACTTAAGAATGTATAGAAATATCCAAATAAGAATATTAATACAATATATAGTAAGAAACCAGTTGGAGAAGTATAAACTATATAATTATTAACAAAGTTTATTGCCGCTTCATTTCCAATAAGTTGTACTACTGTCGCCGGAATAGTTGTTAAAACAGATGCAAATATAACGGGCATAACTCCTGCACTATTAATCTTTATTGGTAAAAATGATTGTTGTGCTCCATATGCACTATTAGTTCTATTAGAATATTGAATTGGAATTCTTCTCTCAGCAAGTGTAATCCAAATAATACCCACAATAATTAATATATAAACTAATATAAATAATGCAAATAATGTTATTCCAAGACCTGTTTCAAAACTACCTCTAATAAATGCATTAAAAGCTCCCGTAAATACATTTGGCATACTCATAATAATACCAGCCATAATTAGTAATGATTGCCCATTACCAATACCTTTCTGAGAAATCTGATCTCCCATCCAAAGTAAGAAGGCTGTACCAGCTGTCATAACTAAACTTGTTTTAAGCATTACCATAACATCACTTGAGCCTAAGTAAAATACACTCATGGCATATGCTTGAATAAAGGCAATTATAATACCTAAATATCTAGTAATTTTATTAATCTTTTGTCTTCCAACATACCCTTGCTCTTTTAATTCTTTAAAATATGGAATAATATCCATTTGTAATAACTGAGTAATGATACTTGCTGTAATATATGGACTAACACCTAAAGCAAAAATTGAAAATCTTTGTAGTCCACCACCACTCATTAAATTAAATATTTCTAAAAAACCAAGTTCAGCATAAATTGTATTTGCCCAAGGAATAGTAACATTTATTCCTAAAGCAAAGAAACCTAGACAAAGAATTGTAAAATATATTCTTTTTCTTAAATCTTTATTTTGTTTACTAAATATTTTGGCAATTCCTTTAATCATCTAAATCACCTCTGCTTTACCGCCAGCATTTTCTATTTTAGAGACAGCTTTAGATGAAAATCTTTGAGCCTTAACAATTACTTTCTTTGTTAATTCTCCATTTGCAAGTACTTTAACTCCATTAAGTTGTTTTTTAAGTAACCCACGTTCTTTTAAAACTTCAGGTGTAACAACATCATTATCATTAAAATACTTTTCAATATCACTTAAATTAATTGTTGCATATCTAACTGTAAATCTTTTATTATTAAAACCACGTTTAGGAATTCTTCTATAAATAGGAGTTTGACCACCCTGGAACCAAGCTGAAATACTTGCTCCACTTCTTGATTTTTGACCATTTTCTCCACGAGTTGAAGTTTTACCCATACCGCTTCCTGGCCCACGACCTACTCTTTTGCGCGCCTTAGTTTCATTTGACGCAGGTAATGTTTGTAACTTCATCTTATAACTCCTCAACTTTCTTACCACGTAAAGCCGCTATTTTAGCTGGACTTTTTTGAGACTTTAATGCTTCAAGAGTTGCTTTAGCAACATTAATCTTTGTATTTGACCCTAGTGACTTAGATACTATATCTTTAATACCTGCAAGTTCTAGAACTGCTCGCGCAGCACCACCTGCAATAATTCCTGTACCTTTACGTGCTGGTTTAACCATAACCACTGCTCTACCAACTTTACAAGTAGCTTCATGAGGTATAGTTCTATTATCTATTAAAGATACTTTTGTTACATTCTTATTAGCCGCTTGTAAAGCTTTTTTAATTGCCTCAGGCACTTCATTAGCCTTACCATTACCAATACCAACTAAACCTTTACGGTTTCCAACTACAACTGTTGCTGAAAATCTAAAGTGTCTACCACCTTTGGTAACTTTTGTTACTCTACCAATAGATATAACTTTTTCTTCTAATAAATTTTTCTTAGGTTCTATATTTTTCTTTGGCATAACTTTTCCTCCCACTCTAGAATTTGAGACCATTCTCACGTGCTGCTTCGGCTAAAGCTTCTACACGTCCATGGTATAAATAACCGCCTCTATCAAAAACAACAGTTTCTATTTTGGCACTCTTACATTTTTTAGCAATATCTGCTCCAACTAATTTGGCAGCCTCAATATTACCACCATTTTTAATCTTTAGTTCTACAGTTGATGAGCTAACTAAGGTTTTCCCAGTTGTATCATCAATTACTTGAACATAGATCCCTTTATTTGAACGAAATACATTAAGTCTAGGAATATCTTTTGTTCCACTTATTTTTTCTCTAACTCTAGCATGACGTCTCTTACGTGCTACATTACTAGCTTCTTTCTTAATCATAATATCCAACCTTTCTAACCTTATTTAGCAGCCTTTTTACCTTCTTTACGACGAACATATTCACCTTTATAACGAATACCTTTACCTTTATATGGCTCTGGTTCTCTAACTTCTCGAATATTAGCCGCAAATTGAGCAACTTTTTGTTTATCAATACCACTAACAGTAATCTCTGTATTACTTACTTGTTCAACTTTTAAATCACTAGGAACTTCAATAACAACTGGATGTGAATAACCAGCAGAAATATTTACTTTATTTCCACTAACTTGAAAACGATATCCAACACCCACAGCTTCAAGTCCTTTACTAAAGCCATCACTAACACCTTTAACCATATTATTAATTAAAGAGTTCATAGTCCCAACACTCATATTAGCTTCTTTACTATCATTTTTCGCTTTAGTTTCAATATCATTTTCAGTAATAACAACTTCTACTAAATTGTTAATTTCTTGAGATAAAGCGCCTTTAGTACCTTTAACTACAATTTTATTATCTTCAAGTGTTGCACTAACACCACTAGGAAGCACTATTTTTCTATTA
>CANPYU010000182.1 GCA_947588665.1 uncultured Bacilli bacterium
AGATTCTTTTTTGCATGCCATGATTTATTTTTTTTATTTTTTCCTTTACCAAGAACTTTCCTAATATATAAAAAAAATCCTTATAATATAAGGAAATTTAATGGTGCTATTCTAATTTCGTACTTACGAAATTCATCCTACTTTGTAGGCTAATATAAAGGATCTTAATCTAGTTAATCCTTTATTTATAATAAATATTAATTAATGGTTATCATCCTATTCTAATGAAATTTAGAATTTTTATAGGATGACTAGTCATAATCATCACCTCCTCTAAAATAGCAAAAAAAGAAGACCTAAGTCCTCCCATAAATATTGCTATTTTACTATATTATATCCTATTGACATGAACAAAACAATAAACTAAAAAGTAAACAATTTAGTACACAAAATAGTAAACTAAATAGTACATTATTTTTCACATAATATCTCCAGTTTACTTCATTTTATCACTTGGCTATATTTAGTCAATAAACTAAATTTTATTTTTTTAATAGTCGAATATTAACCTAAATTGACTTTAAATAGTATACTAAATCGTATGCGAAAAGTACACTGGGTTTGTATTTAAATAGTAAAGTATTAGTATAATATAACAAAGTATTAAAATTTATCACTATTTTATCATATTTTAACACTTGGTTTATTATAATCAATGACTAAATTTTTCTTTTTTTGACTTTTTTTTAACTTTTTTTGCCTTTTTATATTATTTATAAATTTAACAAAAAATTATAATTCGAGTTTTTAATTTCTTTATGTAAATTTAAAATTAATTTTTCGATACAGTCATTCAATATACTATTAAGTTTATCTTCTGATATTTTTAATAAATATTCTGGAATACCATACAATAATTTATCATTTTTTACATCATCAAAACTTAAAGGGAAGGAATAATGATACATAAAATTTCTAAAATCTTTATTATCATATATTAATAAATACTCGTCACAAATATAATTAATATTGATTTCTTTTAATTCTTCAATTATATTTCTACATAGAACATATTTAAGTTTTATATCTAAAGAATTTAATTCATTTTTGAATTGATTTAATATTATCGATTTATAAAAGTTTAACGCCACTAATTTGTTTATTAAGAAAATTGTTTCATTTATATTTTCATCTTTTATATATTTATATAAATTATAGTCTTTTGACCTAATTTGCCTTTTTTCAAGCACTATTTCTGATTTGAATCTTTCGTTTATTTTGAAAATATTACATAAAGAAGATAGTAAAGAACCTATCTCTTCTGAATAAGACATAATCTTCTTTTTATCAAATCTACCATTTTTATATAGTGCTTTACCTATCATTGCATAAATTTCAAAAGTATTTGCTATTACACAATCTTCACCATAAGCAAAAATTCCATAGTTATCACATAAATTGGGGAATAATCTCATAATTATTGGATTATTCATACTTTTAAAAATTTGATGCATTAATTCATTTATTTCATTGGATGTTTTTAAAACAGATAAATTACATTTCAATTTTGATCTAATTTTCTTTATTATTTTTTTATTTTTTAAATCTTTAATTATGTCTATATTATAGACTTTCCTTAAATAATCTAATATTTCTAATATAATAAAATTATTGTACCTCATAAAATTCAAAAATAATATTGGTCTATCAGATATAGAAAATGAGTTTAAATATCTATTTAAACTCATCAGTGTACTTAAGTCTCTTTGTATCAATTTATTGTTACACTCATTAATATCAATCATAATTACCTATTTCCTTTAATGTGATTATGTGTTCTACATAACATTTGGCAGTTATCGATATCAGTTGCTCCACCATTAGACCAAGCAGTTACATGATCTGCATCCATATCTTTGTAATCCCATATTTTTGATTTATTAGATAAGTTTTCTAATACACACATAGGACAATTTGAAATATTTTTTGTTTTTGCTTTTTGTGTTTGCCTTTCATATACTGTCTTTTTTACTGGTTCATCAAACAATCTAATATTTAATAATTTAATATCGTCATCTTTGCATCCATTAAGTATGTATTCATAGCAACCTTTTTTATCCTTAACAAAATAATCACTATATAATTCGTTTAATTTTTTTGAAATTTCACTTGGATTATAGGGATTTCTATGATATTTTTCGTACATTTTTCCCCAATTGATATATTGCATTTCTTCTTTTACATCAATAAAGACTGTTGAAACCCAATTAATTACATCATTGAAATATGAATTCAATTCATTAATATTATTATCATGTCTATGATCAGCCATATATTTTTCGAGATTTCCTTCTTTTTCCCAATTTTTAGAAACCCAAGATAAAGCAACTTCTAATAACCCTTGTCTTTTTACTTCTACTTTCATATAACTTAACCATTTATGTAAGTTAGAGTTTTGAGAATTACTAAAAACTTCTTTGGCTTTTGTTACGAAAGAACCACTATAAATAGAATTTAATAATTCTTGAGTCTTTAATTCTTTTCCAGTAATGTTAATAGTCTTAAACCAATCCTTAATTTCTGACTCAGTACCACTACATATATAAATAGTTAACGGAGTGTCAGATATTTTATCTTGTTTATCTTGTGGTAAGGACTCAAATTTATAAGGAATGTCATTTTCATCTATCCATGCGAACTTATTTGTTACATATCTACCAATACTAGTAATTCTTTGTTGTCCGTCAAGAATTTCATATCGCTCATCTTCAGTTTTTACAAAGTAAATTAAACCAATAGGATATCCTTTTAAAAGTGAATCTATAACAGCAACATCATCTTTACCATTTGCATAAATGTAATTTCTTTGATATTCTGGTTGAATTGTAAGTTTTCCATCCCAACCAAAAAGTCCTTTTTCTTCAGACTCGCTATATTGAAATCCACTACAAATATCCTTAATTGTTAAATCTGTTCTTAAAATTGTCTCCATATTATTCACTCACTTTCTGAATAAGTATTCTATCATATATTTGCTTACCATTAATATGCCCTCGATGTCTTTGAGATGGTATTGTTCTTAATTTTTCAACTTCAATTGTATTATCACCTGAGTGGGTATGACCGATAATTCTAAATTGTTTAGGATTATGAAACTTTAAAAATGTAATTGGTACTCCCATAACTCCATCATAATCGGATGGTATAGCATCATATCTTGGAACTTCCAATGCTAAATAGTTATCATATTTAGGGTATGTATCCATACCATAATCTTTTTGTAATTTTTTTATTAATGGCTTATTATATCTTAAATTATCTTCCATAGACATTAATGAAAGTTCAGTATGTCTTCTTTTTAAGTCGATATTAGTGTACCAACATATATTACCCATACTTCGCCATTTTTGTCCTTTTTCATCTATCCAAAATCTTGTATCTCTAGGTTCTGAATCTTTTGGAACTTTGAATGCCATATCTCCTGCTGTTTTTCCTAGCCATATAATTCCATCTCTAATTAACGGAAAGGTTTCTTTCGTAGTAGCATCATTTTCATTACCTATTATAATAAATTGCTTTTTGCTATCAATAAGCCATGATAAAAATTCTCGAAATAAAGAAAATGGTGGATTAGTAATTATTATATCTGCCTCATCCCTTAATTTTATTACTTCTTCTGATCTAAAATCACCATCACCTTTAAGATAATTCCATTCTAAATCATTTATATCAATTCTTCCAGATTTATTTTTATCTTTATCTAATGTAAAAATTTTTCCATGTGAATTTGTTTTTTTCTTATCGAATTTTGGACTTTCTTGTTCAAATAATGATAGTTGAACAAAAACCGAACTCTTTTTATCATTAGCATAACTTGTGCTTATTAGCTTTTTCAAACCCAATAATTCAAAGTTTTGTGCAAAATACCTTGTAAAATTACTCCATTCAGGATCATCACAAGGCAATAATATAGTTTTATTTCTAAAAACATCAGGATTATATTCTAAATATGCATTCATTTCTTTTTCAATGTCAGAATATTCAGTATAAAATTCATCATCTTTTTCTTCTTTTGCTCTTTTCAAACTTTCATTATTAGCCATATCTACCACACCCAAACTTCTATTTAATTATAGCACAAAAATTCAATTTTCTTTATAGCATTTACGAAATTTGTGTTCAAAATAAAAAGAAAAATGATAATTACCAATCTTCATAATAATAATTATCTTTATTATTAAATCTTATATTGAAAAAAGTTATTACGGTTGAGAGTAATAACTTTTAATTTTTAAAAATTATTACACCCATTACTATCACTAATCATAATCAAAATTTTTTCATAAAAAAGAACAAACTTTATTTAGTTTGCTCATACTTGTAATTTATTTTCTTCTTAAACTTAATATTTTTTGTGGTTTATCTTCATTGTATAAAACAACAACATCTTGTCCTACTTGTGTAAGACTATCATCCCAAGCAACTATTTTCTTTCCAATATATTCATTATCATTGACACTATATTGTACTTGTAATGATGATGGGAATATAGCACCATCTAAAGATGTAGTTCTAATAGGTTTTTTATTGATTTTTAACCACCATAATTTTTTAACTTTAATTATTTTTCCTATTGTTTCTTCATTACTCATAATTTGTTTACCTCCCAATAATTTACGAACTATAATCTCATTTATTATTAAAATAAATAATGCAATTATAAATGTATATTCCAATTCTTTTATATCCCTATAAAATGAATATATAAGCAAGAATAATATTAGTATAATAGAAACATAAAAATCTAATAAATGTAATCTTTGTTTTTTCTTGCTGTATAATTCATTATTTTTCAAAATATTAACAACATTCTTATCAGACTTTTCTTTATAATCTTTATTACTAATTTTTTCACAAGCAAATAGTTCGTTTATTATAATATCAAGTTCGTTACATAATTTTTCAATGATAGAATAATCAGGTAATCTTCTACCATTTTCCCAATTAGAAATAGCACGATCAGTAACATCAAGTTTTAAAGCAAGTTCTTGTTGTGTCATATTTTTTTCTTTACGACATTTTGCAATAAACTTTCCTATTTTTTCTTGACTCATAATTTGCTCCTTTCATATCCAATTATAATATTTAATTATTTAAAAGTAACCAAACAAAGTGTGGAGTTTAACAAATTACTATTTTCTAACTGATTATTATATCACAAAATTTAGGATTATAATTCTTTAGGACAATTAGGTTTATACTTAACATCATTAAATCCATATACTTTTTTACAATCGTTACATATAATAGCTATTTCATCTAATCCATAAATCTTTTCGCCATCACCTTTTTGTATAATTATATTTTTTCCCTTACATTTAGGACAACATACATTATTATTTTTATGAACGGTTTCCTGACTACAGGAATCCCTTATTATTTCATAACCATTTCTATTAAACTTAGGGACAAATTCATCTTTTAAAAATATTTTAATTCTCCCAAACATAAACTCTAATTTATCAATTTTTTTCTCAGTATGATAATGACCACAATACCACTTATCATAATCAATATTTTCTTCAATTTTATCTAAAAATTTTTCCATTGATTTATCTACTTTTGATTGATCTAAACCTTTCATAAATACTTCTTTAGGTTCATATTTTAAAGGACAAGTGTGTGTTAATACTATATCAAAATGTTTACCTTTAACTTTTTTTAAAATCTTTTCTTGCTCTTTTTCATTTAACTGCTCATCCTTAAACCACTGACTACCATATAATAAACGATATTCTTTATCTACTGAATAAGCTCCTCCTATAACAAGAACACTTTTTCCATCAATATTATAAGATTCACCATCTTTAGCAAATATAAGATAAGGATATTCTTCTTCAACAAATACCTTACCTCCAAACATTTCTTTTTCTTTATATGTTTTTATATTTTCAGGTCGCTCTTCATGATTACCTCTTATACAAAACAATTTTAATTTAAATCTTTTTAGATATTCTTTAAAATTATTATCTTCTTCATTAAGATAATAATTTATTCCAGCATCGCCTAATACTATTAACATATCTTCTTCACTACTATCTACACCAAAAAGTCTTGAAAAATCTCTATGGGTATCTCCAGTTATATATATCATTCTCTTTCTCCTTCTTTTATTAAATTATAACATGTTTTGAACTAACTAATTATATAAGAGAAAATCACCTTAACAAATTTCCCGACCTCCTACAATCACATGCTCCATATACAATTATAAATGATAATACTTAATAGATTTCGAATATTCTTCTTCAATTGTTTTTTCAAATCCATTTCCCATCTTTATACCTAGTTGCATCAATAAACCATCATATATCAACACATTTTTAAATGGAATAATTGATGTTATTACGGGTTGTGGTAAATCTTGATAGGAAACAATATTATCTATATTATCATTAATACCTTTTATCATAAATGTTTTATCTTTATTCATAACTGCTGTATACTCAAGTTCATACTTAGCAATTATGACTATATCCCTAAATCCTTTCTTAAACTCACTAACTGCATTTAATTCTTCTTTATTAAATTTATACGGATTAGCCAGACAAAATTCTAATATAACAGCATCTTTATTATCCCAAAATTTTTCTATTATATCTTTTAAGTCATAAGGATTAAGACCTAGTTTATTATATATTTTTAACTTTTGATTAATTTTATACTTATTGTTAGTAAATTCTAATAAAGCAAAATATATTTCATAAAATAATTTAGCATCTTGTTTAGAAAGACAGGCATTTCGTTGCTTAGTATACTTCTTTACTTTTTCAAACTTCATTTTTTCTGTTTCTGCTTTTAGTTCTTTTGCCTGATTTGGAGTAAATCCATTTAATGCACCAGAAGGCATTTCATCCATTGCCTCATCTAATATTTTAAAAAATTCCGTTAAATCATAATCTTCTAAAGCTGGAACATTTGCAATTGATTCTTTTAAAGATGTCCTATCTATATTTAATACCGAAAATTCTCTAATCGTATCTATAGCTGAGAACCAAAAGAATGGTAATTTTTTGAGTTCATCTAAAAATTTCTTTATTTTTTTATTATTAATATCAAAATCATTATAGAGCAATGTTTTATAGACCCTTAAGTCTATTGGGCAAGCTTCTGCCAAACCTTGTTTTTTTCTTTCTTCATCTATCTGTTCTTCGATATAATAATAGTCCTGATATAAACATACCAAAATGTTATTTCCTATCATTTCAAAATTTTTTGTATAAACAAAAACATAATAATTGAAAAGTTTATTATTTAACATATGAGTCTTAACGTATTTTTCATCTATACCAGTTACAGCCGAACCAAAAGCAGAAACACTGTCAAATAGAGCTGATGCTTGTATCTTACAATAACTTACCAATATTTCATTTAAATCATCCAACTTTTTTGTTGTATCCCAATTAATATTTTTAATAGCAAGTTTCACTTTATCAATTATTTCATCTGGTATAAATACCTGATTATAGTCATCTTGAACTAAAAACTTATTTCTAAGTGTTTTTCTTTCCCATTCATATTTATCTTCTAATAATTTCTTCATATCACTTTCTTTATCAAGCATCATTTTTAAATATTTTAATTCTCTTGTAGTACAAATATCTATAATATTATTATAATCGTTATAAATATCATATATTGCTTCAATCATTTTTTTCTTTGTGATTTTCTCATAGTCTTTAAATTTATCTACTATTCTAGAATATTGTTCATGAACATATTCTTTTTTATACCAATTTATCCTTTCATACATCTTCCTTGTTTCCATATACTACCTCACTACCATTTTATTTTTTAATCAAACATATCATAATATGTACCATCATCAAATGCATCCATTTGTGCTAAAAATCCATCCATATTATCTTTTATTTCTCTACATAATTTTTTATAATCATCAACTGCGACATATCCTAATTCACTCATACATTGATAAAACTTTTTTATACTAGAAGCCGTTTCTTTTAGCGAATTTCTTGATGACCAAAGGCATTTTTCTATAAACCAGCCATCTAAAAAGCCATAAATAGAATATATACCATCTTCCATTTTTTCTGCATCATAATAGTTTAAATAATCATTAATATATAAAGAAGCATTGTTTAAGTGTTTTCTAATAGTTTTCTTAACTAAATTTTTTGCAGTTAACCAACTTTCAAATTCTTTAATAAATTTTTCATTTCTTTTTCTATTTTGTTCTATTTTTAATCCATAATCCATTATACTTACTCCTATTTTAAATATTTATTCATTAGTTCTTTAGCCAATTTTTCACCTTTTTTTGTTATTGTTACTGATTTTCCTTTACTAAAATAAAGATAATTTTCATCAGTTAGTTTATTTATGATATCAAATGAGTATCCTTTCCAACAAGTTTTAACTTTATCCTCTTTTATCTCATCATTTTCATCTCGTACATATCCTTCTTCTTCCCATGATGTTAAATACATAAGTAGTAATGTTAATTCTTCAATATTTTTTTCCATTTACTTCTCCTCCAAAACATAAAAATTTTACTTATATTTTTATAAATCCAAACTATTATTGTTTAATAAAAATTCTTGTATTCCAATAACTAATATTCCTTCTTCTGTAAACCAATGTTTCATATTATCTTTAACTACTATGATTTTTTTAAAATTATCATTAATATTCATGAGTGGTCGTTCTTCTTGAATAGTTTTTTCTCTAGTTTCTAAATTTAATGCTGATTGTACATAATATCTTTTATTTCCTAAATTACATACAAAATCAACTTCTAATTGCTTTCTATTTTTATTTTCATCTCTAACTTCTACTACACCTACATCAACATTATAACCTCTTACAATTAATTCATTATAAATTATATTTTCCATTATGTGATTTTCTTCTTGTTGTCTAAAATTTAATCTAGCATTACGGAGTCCAATATCAGAAAAATAATATTTTTGTGGTGTTTGAATATATTTTTTTCCTTTAACATCATACCGATTAGATTTATTGACAATAAAAGAATCTTCAATGTATTTTATATATGAATTTACAGTGTTTAAAGATATTTCTTTTTCGCCACTACTTATAAATGTTTTATATATTTTTTGGGGATTAGTAAGTGATCCAACAGAAGATGCTAATATGTTAATGATTGAATCTATAACATCTATCCTAGATATATTATTACGTTCAATGATATCCTTTACATAAGTTTGGTCAAATAAATCTTTTAAATACTTTGATTTTTCTTCATCAGTTTTTTTAGACAAAATTAAGGGTAATCCGCCATATAAAACATATTCGTTCCAAGCTTCTGTTCTATCTCCATTAAAAGATTCTACATATTCAGAAAAAGTTAATGGAAATACTTTTATTTCATCTCCTCTTCCTCTAAATTCGGTAATAATATCTGTTGATAAAAATTTTGAATTGCTGCCAGTAACATAAACATCAATATTTCTTTCATATAAAAATCCATTTAATAGCGATTCAAAATCTTTTACAAGTTGTATTTCATCAAGTAAAACATAATACATATCTTTATCTTTTATTTGTGATTTTATATAAAGATTTAATTCATGAGAATCATGATATTTCTTATTCTCTTCCTTGTCTAATTCTAATTTAATAATATGATCTTCCTTTATGTCACAATCAATTAGGTAATTTTTAAATAAGGGATCTAATAAATAAGACTTTCCACATCTTCTAATACCTGTGATTACTTTAATTAAACCATTTTCTTTTCTACTAATTAATCTATCTAAATAAATATTTCGTTTTATTTCTTTCATGTTTTCCTCCTTTGAATATTTTTGCCACTTTTGGCATTTTTATTCAATATTATTATATTATGTTAAAAATATTTTTTCAATAAAATTTTGAATATTTTTGCCACTTTTGGCATTTTTATTCAATA
This sequence comes from uncultured Bacilli bacterium, assembly GCA_947588665.1. The sequence continues at coordinate 9,896 of CANPYU010000182.1, forward strand.
ATTATCATATTCAATACTAATATTAACATTCTAGTAATTTTATAGGAATTAAAAAATTACACTAATGTAGCATAAAGATCTAACTAACAATAGTGTAATTTACTAAATAATTTATATATCTTAAATACCCAATTAAATCTAACAATGGTAACTAAACCCTTCACCTCCTGCATTTATGTGATTAGATATCACCAACACATCATCATAATTTCCAAAAGCATTCTTTACTCTATTAGTTCTCTCAGTAGGAGTAAGTGTAATATCCTCTGTCCTAGTCATAACAACAGGTATACCTAACTCTTTAAATCTATCATACATATAATCAGATATTTTCAAAGTATAATCTTTTTCAACTATACCATTTCCAATAGCACCCGGATCATCTCCACCATGTGGAGGATACTGATAAACCCAAATTTATTTCATTTCAATCTTTTCTTGTTTTCTTTTTTCTTTTTCTAACTCTTTAAGACTTTTTCTAGGTGTAGGCAAATTTTCAGGCATTGTGCCACCATTTTTTTCAATAACTTCTCTAATATTCTTTCCAATAGTGTAATGTGCCTTATTTGCATCACTTTCTGTTTTAATATTTTCTCTTTTTAATTTTGATTCTGTTTGTGTAATACGAAATAAATTTGCAGCTAGTTCTTCACTACCCATATTATCTAAAATATCTTCTCTGTATCTTAATCCTTTTCTTTTCGCTATATCATCTGCTGTTTCACCATTATATAAACCTTTATAGCCAAAATTATGAAATCTATCAAAGTTTTTAACACCAGCGTTTTTTGCAGCTTGATTTAATGAATAATTACCTTTTTTAGTTAATTTTCTCTGATAAAATCTCTTTTCATCTTCAGATAATTTACTATATTCTAATTCAGAGATTTCTTGTTTTCTTGTTTGAACTGCAAAATATGTTTGCCCAAGTGCAACATTTTCTTTTCTAGGATCTGCATTTTGAACAATTAAGTAACAAGCATATCTAGATAACTCATAATCAGCTTGTTTTCTTTTTGCTCCTGAACCTATTTCTACCATTTTTCCCACTTGGGAAAAATGGTCATCTATAAGATTATTACTTTTTTCACAAGCTACTTTAGCATTATCTATAACATTATTGAATTTATCCCATCTTTTATATTCAAGTACTACCATTAACTCTCGAGCAAGCCAATATTCATTACCATATTCATTAATGTGTTTTATGCTTTCAAAAATTGTTTCGTTATATTTTTTAATTTGATTCATTTTTAACCTCCTGACTTTGTATATTCATTATATTCTTTTTTCAAAGGTAGAAAAAGTCCAAAAATATCATTATTTCTTAAAATTCAATGTTCCATTCTATTTCTATATCTCTTGTTTTTGTTTCTTTGTTAAACACTCCAACATAAACTTTATCAATAAATTCATCTACTATCACTCTATTTAACTTATCAACATGCTTATATTTTTTTAATATCCCATCAGCTTGTTTTCTCGTCTCTTTAGCTACCTCTAAATTTTTAATCTCATTATTTATTATTTCTATTCGTTTAGTCATAGTTTGAATTTCTCTCAAATAATCTGCTGACATCATACAAAACATATCTTCTGTAATAGTTCCTTTTACCTTATCTTCATAAAGATTTCTATAAAAGACTTTGTTATCTTCTATCTTTTTATCAAGGTTATGCTTTTCTTTCTCTAAAATTTTTATTGTTTCATAATTATTTGTATATTGTTCTTTTCTTTTATTATAGAGTTCTTGCAAATTATTTTTATCATAGTAATTGTCTAGCAAATCATTGATAGCATCAATTATAATTTTTTCTAACTCATCCATTCTAATTGCTTTGTTATTATCGCAAGTATGATACTTCTTTGCACCCTTACATTGTAAGTATGCTCTTTTACCTGTTTCTTCGCCCTTAACATGATATACATTTCTCATAAATACTTTGCTACATTCACTACAATAAACTTTTCTAGTTAAGTAGTGTATTTCTCCTGTTTTAATTGGCTTTTGATGTGTACCTAATATTTTTTGTACTTTATTCCAAGTTTCCATATCAATAATTGGCTCGTGAGCATTTTCTATTCTGCACCAATCTTTCTCATCTACTTTTTTAAACTTGTGAACTTTGTACCCCATAGAAGTTATTTTACCTTGTACTAAATTACCAATATAAACTTCGTTTTTTAACATTTGAGCGATTGTATCAGGATTCCATCTAACTGTCTTATAATCACAATTAGAACATACAAATTTGCTACCTTTTTGTCTTTTATAAACTGAACGAGGTGGAATATTATTGTTATTAAGATACTCACAAATTTTATGATACCCATTCCCATCAGCATACATTTGAAATATTTTTTTTACAACTTCACTAGCAACAGGATCAACTACTAATTTGTGATAATCTTCTTCGCTCCTATCATAACCATAAGGAGCAAAGCTACCCATAAATAGACCATCTTCTCTTTTATTCTTTAATGATTTCTTTATATTTGTTGATAAATCATCCAAATACCACTCATTGATTAGTCCATTTATTTGTCTTGATTTCTTGTTAGATTCAATACTTGTATCAGCATTATCTACAATACTTACAAATCTAACTCCCCATTCAATGAACTTATTGTGTAAATATCTTTCAATGACCTCCATATCTCTTGAAAATCTTGATTGACTTTTACATAAAACTAAATTGATTTTTCCACTTTCACAATCTTTTATTAGTCTTTCAAAATCAGGTCTATAAGTACCTGCTCCTGAAAAGTCATCATCCGAATAAATATCTACAACATTCCATCCATTTTGATTAGCATATTTTAAGCACATACTTCTTTGATTTACTATTGAATCACTATCATCATTTTTATTTATCTTATCTCTATCTTCATCAGATAATCTACAATATACACCTACCTTTTCTATCATAGCCATTCCTCCAATACTACCCTGAAATGACTATTTGTGATAAGAAATACAAGTATATTATATAACATTATCAAGATTTTTTTAATAATAACTCTTGATTTTCTAAAGTCATAATGATATTTAGCAATTTCATATTAAATACTTTTTTAAATTCATCTTTTGTAATATTATCTTTTGTCTTAAATTTATATTTTACATTATATACTACCTCCATTTTCTTACTTCCCCCTTTTCTCATATTCTATAAATTTATGCCTCCAATCATAAACATCAACTCCTTTACTAATTTTTAAAATTTTTCAATAACTCATTCATTTCGGCAATTTCTTCTTCGGTTGCTGGATCTTCTTGGCAAACTTCAGGGTGTTCCATCCAATAAGGAACAATTCCCTGTCTTATATAATTTTTATTATAATTTTCTTTTTTATTATTTCTTTTATGGTAGAAACTTTCTTCTACCCCTTGATAGCCATTTTCTGCTACCTCACTAGAAACTTTTGTCGGTATCTTTTCTAGGTTAAGATATATTCTTCTTTGATTATCTACATATTTTACAAATATATAGTTTAATTCTTTTAATTTAGACAAAGATTTAGTTATAGTCCTTTTAGATGAATTGATATATTTTGCTAAATACTCATTACTCGCATAACAATATTCTTTTTTTAAGGCAAGTGATATGATAGTGCTTAATACATCATTTTCAGTTCTTGATAATTTCTTATCATTAAATAATATTCTTGGAGTTATAACATATTCGCAATCAAGTTTTAAAATAATCATTCTCCTATCTTAATGATAATATGGACTTTTCTTTCCTATAACTTTTTTATTGCATTAAAAAAGACTTATTAGAAATTATATTTTCTAACGAGTCTTTACGGTCTTCCAACCACTCAATATACTTTGTTCTAAAGTATTTTTCATTTAGCCATTTAATACCAATAGCAGAAACATAAACACGACCATCCTTAACATATTTAAGAGGATAGGGAAATTGTTTCTGCATCCTATTTGTAGCAACACCAATCGCATTTTTTGTTTTATTAAAATAACTTCTTAAATATTTTAATGGTAAATCACAATAATTATAATGCTCATGTGGAATTCCTACATAACTTTCTAAAAATTCAATATACTTTTCTAAAAAGTGAATCTTTAAATCTAACGGATAACCTTTTTTAGTTTCAACTTCTGCATACCAAACAAGGCATCCTAATGTTACTTCAAAAATATCCGTACCATTTTGAACATGACGCTCTCGCCATTCACTTGCACATCTATGATTTCTTTTTATTTTTTTGGAAATTTTTATACATTCTTGAAGTTTAAATTTATATCTTAAACACAAAATGGTATAAGGATCATAATAAATTTTTAATATAAAAATTCCTCCTTTTTGCCAAATTTTGGGGTTACCAAACTTTTCTTTTTTAACCATTAAAACTATCAAGCATGGTGTTTACACACCCAATTCCTTGTTAGGGCATATCCCTAAGGCCCTTTAAATTAGTCTCCGACGGTTTAACTTTTTTAAAAAATTATGTCTTTTCCATAAAATTAATTGCTCCTTTCCTAAAAATGGACATGAAAAAAGAGAAATGCATATATCTCCCTTAGAGTCCAATTTTAATTTTTTAACGACTATATATCTGTTCAAAATGAACTAGATATTAAAACTAATAATATTGATTTAAGAGGACAGTCAACGGCCATTCTTAAATCAAAGAGTGGTCTTTAGCCCTTTATTTATAAGGGCCTTAAAAAATTTCAAAAAAGTTAATTTTCGTCATTTTTCGAAAAACCAAAATTATTCTTTATTAAATTTTACAGGTTTTTGATAGCTTACCATATAACAAGAATAACTTTTAGCTTGAACAAAAGCAATCCTTTGAAAATTATACAAATACTTAATAATACTATAATTTTATAATTAACCCGCATAAGATGATTCAAAATCAGAATGTTTTACGATATATACATTGCCTTTGCTCCTTGTTAATGCAACATATAATTTATTAACTGAAATTTTGCTTTTAGGAATCTTAAAACTGACATTATCTAAATTAGAATATGTATCAGTAAGTATTATACATATATCATTATAAGTATCACCTTTTGAATAACTCCATGAAATAGCATTAAAATTATAACTTTCAGGATTATCCCAAACTAGTTTTACAATATCATTATCCTGTAATATTCTATTAATTTCATCTTTTGTAGTTATCCAATTAATCTTTCCAACATTCTTTTCTTCACTTTCAATGTTAATATGTAACTTTTCAGTTATAAACTGACATATTTCTTTTGAACATCTTCTACTTTTTAACAATGTATTTTCGTCTACATTAAGTTTTAAAGATTTTAAATAATTTATATAATCATTATAGTTAATATAATTCTTTTTATTTTGAAAAGGAACTCCATAATTGTTCAACGCACTAACAGAATGTTGATTATAATCCCCGACTAATAAAATATTATTTACCCTCTTTATGATTTCAACCAGTAAATTCCAATTGTTCTCTCTAAAATCTTGCATCTCATCAACATAAATATTATCAAAAAAATTATTAATATTAGTGCATCCACTATCTATAATTGATATATTTCTATTTTTTGTTTTTATTATGAGTTTTGAAAGATAATCACAATAATATTTTTGATTTATTATATAATGATTAAGTGTATCAACTTTACTATATTTTGGATTCACTCTTCGCATCCCATTAGGTAATTTGATACTTGGTTCTGGTGGAGATAAAATTGAAATACCATTACTAATGAAATTTTCTTCACCATAATATTCTCCAATTAAAACATCAAATGGTCTAATCATAAATTTATAAATAAAACTATGAAAAGTCATTACTAAAGTATTTTTTGGGATATATCCGAATCTTTTGTTTAATTCATTTAAAATATTTTTTATATTTTCATTAGTATATGCAATAATTACATTTCTTTTATTCTCATCAATTGCATTGCAAATATGATAAGTTTTTCCAGATCCAGCAACTGCTAAAATTACTCTTTTATCCATTCTAAACTATCCTTTATATAAGATGGAATTTTAAAATCGAAATCTGTATTATACATTATATATGCGGTTTCTACTTTGTTATTTAACATTTTACCTAAAACTTTATCGTATGATCTACCATGAAACAAATAATCGGATTCGTCTTCTACTTTAATTAAATCATTTAATTTATCTTTATTCAAATTGTAAAAGCAAGCTTCCCAAGTCCAATTTTCTAAAGAATCATCCATATATACTTTTATATTATCAATAGATTCATTAATTTCATTTTTATAATCTAAATTAGATTGTTTTGCATCATTATCTGTTATTATTGCAACCTTCTTATTCGTTTTTTGTGCAATATCCAAATACCTTTTATATCTAACTCCACCACAGTCAATTACTGAAATACCACAGTCTTCAACAGATTTATTATATATTTTATAAAATATTTTAGGTATAAGCATAAATTCTGTTGGACCCTCTACTAATATTACTTTACTGGATAAAATATACTGAAGCATATTATTATTAGATGATTTTAAAAAGAAATTAGAGTCATCTATAGAAATATCTTTTAAAGATTCTGTTTTCGTTTCTTTTATCCACAAAACATTTTGTAAATTTAAACTATTAACAACCATACTTTCATGCGTTGTGACTATTAATTGTTTACCTTCTTGGTTTTTTATTTCACTTATCATTTGTCTTAAATTTGTAAAGCTAAGATGGCTTTCAGGTTCTTCTATTGCTAAAACATCAATTTTACCAACATTTTTATCTAAAGCAATTTGTGTTTTTATCATATTTTCTTTTCCTTTACCTTTATTTTCTATTGGTATATTATCATCTAAAATTGTAATTATATTTTCAAAAATCATTCTTTTTTCATTCACACCAAATTTTTGATGTTCATTCACATCATTTAAAGGTAAATCAGAAAATACTTCATTAATTTTATTTCTAAAATCACTTTTAATCTTTGATTGAAGTTGATTATCGTGATTACTATTAAATAAAGATCTATTATAATAATTATATGAATTGTTAGAATCTATATCATCATTATCTATTAAAAGAAAATTTAAAGTTTTTTTTAGTGTATTATAAGGATCTCCTTGAAAGGTGTTCCAAGTCATTTGATAATACTCATATGGTATTTGGCCCAATTCAATAATAGGCATTAATTCAGAAATTATATCTTCAGGTATTTTACATTGAAATCTTATTCCAAATATCAATTTATTTTTTTCAAAATTATGTGTCATACCATAGTAAAGGCCATCATTTGGAGTATTGTCTAATTGCAATTCTAAATCAATTTGAATATAAGGTAAATTTTCTGCTTTTGGATTTATTTTGAATTTAGAAACTAACTCTTCGTTTAGTAATTCTTTAATAATATATTTATCATAATTCTTATATTTCTGAGTTAAAATAAGATTTATTGCATCTAATATAGTGCTTTTCCCACTTTCATTGTCTCCAACTAAAATATTAGTATCTTTATTAAATTCTATATTAAATATCTTAAATTTTTTAAATCCGTATATTTTCATTCTTTTTAAGTACTTCATTTAAAACCTCTTATATCAAATTTCTCAAAATTTCTGTTACATTTTTCATATCTTTTTCTGATGACATTATTGTTATTAATAAATTTCTATTTTTATTAGCAATAATATATTGACCATTAGATCCATCTCTAAAAATAAAATCATCTCTCGAAATAAAAGTATAATAACCAACGCCAACTTTAGGTAATAATCTTTCAGGTTTATATGCTGATGGTGTTTCTAATTGAAGAGAACACATCTCATTTATCCATTTTTCTGGAACAACTTGATTATCATTATATCTTCCACTATTTAATAATAACATACCTATTTTATGAAAATCACTATGTTTAAGGTAAAGACCTGTTGATGCAGGACAATACTTTCCATAGTTGTCCCATCTAAATTCACTGATATCTAATTTATCAAATATATTTTTTTTAATAAAATCAGTTAGATTAATATTAAATTTTTCTTGAAAAAATACCGATAAAATAAAAGGTTCTACATTGTTATATGCAAATCTAATCCCTACCTCAAAAGGAATATCGTAGTTAAGAGCATAGCCTAATAAATCATTTTTATCAATATCTTGTATATAACTTTCAGACATCATTTGTTTTTCATATCCTGATGTATGAGTTAATAGATTTCTTACTTTCCATTTCTTTATTTTTTCTAAATTGTTTTTATTTGTAATATTTGTAACTTTTTCAATAGATGGAAAAATCAAAGTATCTAACGAAAACATTCCTTTATCAATTGCAATACCAACAGCCATTGCAACCAATAATTTAGAACAACTTCTTAACTCGTGTAAACTTTCATTATTATAAAAAACTTTATCAACTTTGCCACATTGTTCTAAAAAAATACTATCAATTTTTAAGCTCGGTAAAGATTTTTTTAACTCATTTACATTATTTTTTATAGTTTCTATATTAATATTTTCTATATTAATCATCTCACTTTCAAATTGATATTCGCATAGCAATTCTATTATACCATTATTTTCAGGATAAGTTTAGGGATTTTGCTAATTTACTACATACTAATTTATATATTGCTCTTCACTATCTTAAAATTTTTCCATAATAAAAGATACTCTCTTCAAGTACCTTAAATTCCTGTATTTACTTACCAAAATAGTCATTTCTTCTATTTTTGGATCTAACCGATTCCTCCATGTCCTGGATCAATTACTATCCCTCTTATATTGTTATTCATAATAAAATCCTCCTCAACATAGTGTATGCTAAGAGAAAATATTAGTGACAAAAGACTAATATTTTAATCTGTATAATTTAATAAATTGAAACAAACTCTTAAAATATTTTTAATTAAAAGCATTATAAAAGGATGATTTACATCACCCTCTATAATAAGACTCATTTATCAAATTTATTTTTAACAACACTATTTTACAAATAAAGATTTAATTTTTTATACATTATATAACTAAAACATATATTATAAAGTAACAATTAATTAGTAATCTTATATTTACATTTACTTTTAACTAACTTTACTTAAAATTACTCTTTTGTAATTGTTCTTCAATAAATTTTATTTTTTTAACATCTTGTTTTTCTTTTTTATTTACTCTATATCCATCTTGAGAAGATTTTTTATATACTTTTAAATATTGTTCTAATGTTAAAAGTAAGAATTTAGAATCACTATCTTCATAGTTTGGTATTTCTTCTATATCAATATCAGCAAATTCTTTTAGATTTTCTATACTTGCATACGAATAATCAATATCATTCTTTCTAAAAGTGTGTTCATGTTCATCAATCAAAACATAATCATTACTTTCAAGATATTTTCTAAATTTAGGCCAATTTTCTCCTTTTACAAATATTTCTGGAATTAAAATATCGATATCATCAGAATTTAATAATGAATCTGTTAAAACTTCTAATCCTAGTGTTCCATATAATAATGGAACTATTCCAAATTCATTATTTAATTCTTGTGCATTTTTTAAAAATCCTATATATTTTTTCTTTTTAACTTAGTTTTCATACCCATGACTCTATTTTATCTTTCGAATTATATACAAGTGAACCTTTTATAGCAAGTCCTTCCTTTACATCTGCTCCTTTACATATTGTTTGTATCTGTTCTTTAATATTTCCCATTCCTGAACCCTCATGAGTAGTAAATGGTCTTATAATTTTACCTGTAAAATCTAATTTATTTAAAGCAGTTACCATTTCTTCAGGAAGTAAATCCCAATAAACAGGTGACCCTATATAAATAACTTCATAAGGAGTAATATCACCTACTTCATTTACTATAGGTGCATTATGACTAGATTGTCTTTTCTTAGCCTCTTCTATACAAGTATTATAATCTTTAGGATATTGATTTAGTGGTTCTATTTTAATCATATCTGCATTTGTTAATTCTTTAATATATTCAGCAACTACTTCTGTATTACCTTTGTCAATATATCCAACTGCATAATTTTCATCAGCACGACTAAAATATATAATTAAACTCTTTTTATATTTATAATTTACATTATTTTCAAACATTATTCACATCTTTCCTTTCAATATAAAATATTCATTAAATCATGTAAAAATTATGTATAATTTTTATAATATATTACTTTTTCTTATCATCTTTTTTAGTTCTATCCATCCCTAACAATACATCATAAATATTGTTTATAAACATGAATAAATTTTTATATTCATCTAAAGTTATTTCATTATTACCTAGCATACTTCTTAATTCTGTTAATATTCTTATTTTTTGATCTTCTAACTCATCAGCATCCTTATAAAATTTTTCTGGAATATTTCCATTTTTAATTTCAAAATAATGAGTATCAAATAAAGTAATTAGTTTTAGTTTACTAACTATTTTATCAATTATTTCTCTATATCTTTGTGTTCTTAATTTATTACTATCAACTATTTCATCAGTGTGATTAGCTTTTCTTATTTCTAAATTTAAATATCTAATTTCTTCTACAATTTTGTCTATATCATACATAATATTATTTAATTGCTCATTATAATCTATTGTTAATTTATTTTGGTTATTATTGATAAGTCTTTCTAATTCTACAACTGTATATTGATATTCAAATTTACAAAATTTTAATCTTTCTTGTAGTCTTTCTAATCTAGATATATTTGTTTCAACATTACTATTTTCTGTATAGTCTAAGTCTCCATCAACAATTTTTATTATCTCAATATTTGTTAATTTTCTCTGTATGTTATCTGTTTGTTTCATTTTTTCAATAATTTCTTTAAATATACTTTCTTTTGTTGAATCATATAGTGTACTTTTTGGCGATATATATCCCCTATTACCATGCATTGTAGCTACTACAAGTTCACCATTTTCCATACCAATTGTTAGTATGATATTATCATTTATAACACTATCAATTATTTTTTGTTGTTCTATTATAGATAACTTTTCAAATTCATTAGAAAAATAATAGTCTAAAGCTGCATTCCTTAACTTTTTTTCGTTAATAAAGAATGCTTGATCATTAATATATTCCTGAGTTTGCTTATAAGATTCAATTATTTCAGTTACTTGTTCATCAGTTAATTCGTTTATTTTAGATTCTTTCAATTTCTTTATAGCAGACCACTTTAATTTACTTTCAGGACAAACAGAATACACACGAGATTGTTTACAATAACCAATTTTTTCATTTAAAATAAGTGAGTTTGGTATATAACCTTTTAATTTATTCAACTCTAAATTAACAATATTATTTAATCTAGTAAAATTCTTATCTAGAATTTCAATATAATCATCAAAGATTGCTACAAAAATATATAAATTCTTTTTTTCTATTCCCTGTAATTCATACTTTTCCAATCTTTTTAATCCAGTTTTTCCAGATAAATACATCAAAAAAGAATTTATATTTTGTAAATTTTCTGTAAATATTTTTTCTATTTCATGTTGTTCTTTAAGTAATTCTTCTTTTATATCAACAAACTTGGCTGTAGATATATTGATTTCTTTTGTCTCACCATTTATTTTAATTTTTCTAATATTACCATATGTTGAAATAGAATAATTAACTTTCTTCGTTACTTTACAATCTCCAGATTTACTTATTAATACATCTACCCCGCCTATCGTAGTAATTAAAATTGGTTCATTAAAATCAGAATATTCGTGCAGTTTTTTAATATTTTCAATATACTTTTGTAAATAATCACAATATATTCCATAAACAGGATTATTAATATTGATTCCATTATTAGCAATAAAACTTCTAATTGCAGATTTTATTTCTTTATCTATATATTCTTCGTCTTTTACAGGAGAACACAAAATTTTTTCTATTAAGTTTTTAAGTTCATAAAATGAATGTTTATCAATATTAACTAAGGCTAATTGTATCATTTTTCTTTGAGCATTAATATATGATTCATCTTTGGATGCAGTAATCATAGAATAACCTTTTTCACTAAACTTTTCAGTATATTCTTTTGTATATTTGAAAAAATTATACCACTGTGGAGATGACACATAAGAGTCAATTCCACCAGATAAAAATAATTTATAATTATTTACATTACCTGTTAATAAATTTACAAACTCTAACATTTTTACTTGTGGTTCATATGACTTAAAACCATCATTTGGATAGATTTGTCTTGTTAACATTTCAGTTAATGCTTCATTAACAAAAGTGGGAATTATATTTTTTATCTCCTGCATTACTAAAAAATGAATAATCTCATGACAAAGTATATGTTCAATATATTGAGTTTCTGCATTAATATATGAAATATCAACACAAATTCGATTTTCTTCACGAACGTAAAAACCAGCTGCGCCTATTTTTGAAGGTTCATCACTTACTTCAAATTTAAATTTCTTACTTTTTTCTTCACTTAATAAATATTTTTCTATATACTCTTTATAATCTTTTATTCCTAAATAGTCATTGGCACTAAAATATTGATGTAATTTTTTCATTACGTTAATAAAATAAGGAATTAATCTTTCATCTATATCTATTTGTTCTAATATATCTTTCCTTATAAAATATAAAAAATCATTACTTACTTTCATATTACTTTCTCCTATTATTTATAGTATAACATTTTTTTAATTCTAAAAAAAATAAATCTTAAATTATATGTAAAATTTCTTTATTTTTAATATAATTTAAATAAATTATTTAAATTATATGATACAATTACTCTAGGTGATGATATGAATTTTAAAGATATACTTAATATGGAACGTGGTAAAACTGAAGTTTTTTTTGGATATAATGATGACAAAGCAGAAAAAATAGACTTAAAAAATTGTCCAAGTGTAATTATTACTGGCTCAACAGGAACTAGTAAATCAGTAATGTTACATCAAATATTACTACAATTAATAAAGAATAATAATCCAGATGAATTAAAAATTGTTTCAATTAATCCAACAAAAGTTGAATTAAAACCATATCTTTTTACTAAATATAGTTATAATAAAGATATCTCTTTAAAATGTGATGACTTTAATTCTATAATAAATATTATTCAAAATAGAATTAACCTTTTTTGTGAAAACTCTGTTAATGATTTTGATGAATATAATAAATTACAAACTAAAGATTTACCAATAATAGTAATTGCTATTGATGAAGCAACGTTTTTACTAAATGAAGAAAATAGTGAAGAAAAATTAAAATGGATCATAGAAAAATGTAAAAGTACAGGTATTATACTTCTACTTACTACAAATGATATATATAGTAAATTTTTTGATAAAGGATATAATACATTAGCAAATATTAGAATATCATTTGACTTTGTATCAAATGAAGATAGTAAGCAAACTAATTTACTTAATTGTGATAAACTTAAGTTAGATGAATTTTTAATGGAAATAAATAATGATGTTTCTCAAAAGAAATATAAAACGTTTTATTTTGAAGACAATATTATAGATGATATATTAAAAAAAGAAGAGACTATTTGAAGTAAACAATATTTCATATGCTTCAAATTAATCTCTTTTTTTTATATTTCATCTTCTACTAATGTAGATATTCCCATTTTTTTCTCTAATCTTTGTTTTATATTTAGTAAATTTTCTTTCCTTAATTCATCTTTTGATGTTTTACTAAGTATACCAAGAATATATACTAGCTTTTCTGATTCACTTAAATTTTTTCCTTTTCTCATTATAAAATCACTCCTATTACATTAATTTTGTCTATCTAATATTTCTTTTAAATCTATTGTAGAAATATCATTGTGTATAGAATATGCATTTATTAATCTAAGTGCATCATCTAATCTAGATTCTGATTCATTCAAATTATCATATAATTTCAAAAATAAATCATATCTTTCTTTTAAACCTAAGCTTCTTGTATATATAATATTTACTAAATCATCTTCTTTTAATGAAGATATATCTTCATCCATGTATTTTTCCATACACTTACTATTTTTTGTATTATATTTATCTCTATTAATCATATAAATAGGTATATTGAAATATTGTGCAGCTTTCTTAGATTCAGTGTTAATATATCCATCAAAACATACTATAAAATTTGGTTGAACACGATGTCCATAATCTGAACTCATACTACTAAATGCATTTATTCCTATAGTATTAAAGCTAGAACTTACGCTATTTAATACATTTGGAAGCATATATTCACTTGATTGTATATTAGAGTTTAAATTTTTTCCTAAGTTTTCAATTACAACATCTCTTCTACTCATGAACATTAATGAATCTTTTGATATCTCATTAAATCCATAATATACTGCATTTTTATTTCCATGATCTACACAACTTATATGTTTATCACTAATTAAATTAGTAAGAATTACATCAGTATTTAATTCGTTCCACATACAAGGATTATCAATAACTTCCATAGAACTATTTTTAAATTGATTGTTTTGGTGTGGTTGACTATATACTAATAAATTAAATGGTTCACCTTCCAAACTTACTACATCTATCTTTGATTGAGGTAATATATAATTTCCATTTATATCAGTAAATCCTACACCATTAATACCTGACACTTTTGAACAAACAACTGTATCAGATTCACTACTATATCTAAATAATGAATTATTCAAACAAGATGAATAATATTGTTTTAACTTAATATCTAAACTATCTAAAGAAGTAAACACATTTCCAATATCTTTTATTTCTTCATATTTAAGCTTTAATTCATCTACGTCATCACTTTTACAAATTTCTCTTACTATTTCAATTATAGCTTCATCCATTACTGATAAAATATCACTTTTAAGTATATATTCATTAACAAATTTTTCATTAAATAATCCATAACTATCAAACATTGATACAGTTTCTTCTAAAGATGTATTAAATAAATTTTCTAAAATACCATCTTTTAATACATTAATATCACTAGAATTAATTTTATCCTTCAAAACACGCATACTATATTCATCATATTTATTTAAATCACTTATATTCTGAACATTATATTTGTTATTACTTAATAAAATATTTTTAAGATTAATTATTTGATTTTGATTTAAAGTTACATTATCAGTAATTAGTGAATTAATTAAATCTTTAAGACTATTATAATTAATAAGTGCAAAATGTAAAATTTTCTCATCATATATTGGTAATTTTTTTAAATAAGAAATCCACTTATTAAGTATCTCATCTTTATTTATAATTGCATCTATAATTACCTCATGCGCTCCACTATTGTATTTTAAAATACTTGTTATTACATCATAACCATATTCTTGTATAACATCATCTTCTAACAATATAGCATTCAAAGTAGGACTATTAACATCTAATTGTGGTCTTACTTTAATTAACTTACTAAATTTCTTCTCTAAATCCTCAATTGTGGCATTTTTAACACCTAATTTATTCAAAAGAATTAAGTATCTTAAAGTTTGATTATTTTCTTTAAAATAATCATATAATAAATTTCCCATAGTTTTAGCATTCAACATATCTGATGCCTTACTACGTAAATAATTAAATAAATTAATATCGCTCTTTATGTTTTCTCCACATATTTTAATTATATCTAAAAAATCAGTGCTATCAAATAAACCTATCATGTATGAAAAAGTTGTATCTAGGCAACAAGCAATATCAGTATTTGCAAAGTACTTTAGTAATACTGGATTTTCATTAAAATCATCTAAAGTAAATAACCTATTATAAAATTTATGTTTTATATCTTCTGGAGTATTATCAGTTAAGAATAAAGATGGATATGCTGCTTTAAAATGTGTAGGCATATTTTCATCATACAATATATCTCCACGTATTATATTTAAATATATTAAACTATCTATCTGTTCTAAGAATTCTTCATTATTTATTTGTTCATCAAATTCTATCTTACTAAATCCCATTTTTTCATTTACTTTATCAAGATATGTATGATATGAAAGTAATATTTCTAATCCTTCTTCATTTTCAAATAGATATTTTACAAAAGTAACTAAGTTTTCTATTTTTCTTTTTGGATTATCAGGATTACTATTATCTGTAAACACTATAGGCATATAGTCAAAGAATAACTCTATATCTAATCCTTCAAAATATTTTTTTTCATCTTTATTCTCAATTATATATTTAGCATTTATTTGTCTATTATAAAACATATCATGTAATTCCTTAGGTGCCTTATAACTAATAAATACATTAGGATATTTTTCCTTCATAGATTTCGATAAATTTGAAGAATATTTAATATTTGCTTTAATTATTAATTCATATAATTTGTCGTTTATCTTAGTTATTATATCTTGTATTGTATCATTACAACTAAATTGTATTGGTGGTATATACGCCTTTTGTGATAATTTTTCATATGATGAAAATATTATTTCAAAAACATCTGCATAGTCAGTTATTATTTTTATTGTTTCTTCAAAGCCTAATTTTTCTTCTAAAAATTTATATACATTTTCTTTATTATAATAATATCCATCATCACTAGTACTTATTCTTACATATAAAGGACTAAAAATAGTACTTAATTTTTTTCCAATTAAATAAGATATACAATTATAATGATTTCTAACAAATATAGGATTTAAAGACTTAGTATAAAATGACTCTTGGAAATCTTCTGGTGCATTTTTATCTACAAACAATTCCGGATTTAACTCTCTAAATTCACCCATAATTATGCTATAGTCTACAAGTTTATTGAAATATTCCTTATTAGTAGGTCCATATACTATCATTCTTCTAACTGCTTCATAAAATTCATCCTTAGTATACCCACGTTCTATATATGTTCCAGTTATTCCATATGGTTTTTTAGTAATAACTGATTTTGATTCATCCTTTTCGTTATCAGCATATTTTAAATACATTTCATATGCTTCTTTTAATAGTTCACAATTATTATTTGTGAAAAAATGTCCACAATCTTCATCAAAATTAATTATATTATCTAAACCATATTCTTCCATAAAAAGTAATACATTTTCTTCAATTAAAACATCAAATGGTATATCAATCTCAAGTAAATAACTTGGATCCTTACCATCAAGTTCATTCATAATAAAATCAGCATTTTTTTCTCCTAATTTTTTATATAAATATTCTTTAATTGAAGTATATTCAAATATTACTTTATATTGTTCTGCAGTTAATTTAACATCAGTTGATATAGTTTTATCTAATATTTTATCAACTATTCTTTTTATATATGAATTTCGCTCATCTATTGGTTTTTCACTACGATATGCATTTACAATTAAACTATATATTTCTGATGGTTCATCTATAAGTGTTAGTAATCCAGAATATTCTTTCATAAATCTTTTAAGTTCTTCTTCAGTTACATTATCTTTATTATAGTAATCATTTTTTAGATTTAATGTTAAATTTTTATCTTTAACATACTCCCAGATACTAACCATATCATTAATTTTAAGATAACCACTATTAAATTCACTTTTTAAAGTGTTATCAACCTCATCTGAATCTAAAACAAATGTAGAGAATTTTTCCCTCATCATTTTTGTATAATCTTTAGGTCTCATATCAGTTCTAACAAATTTATATAATTCATTATTTATATCTTCACAATTAACATCCAAATCTTTTATTGTACCTGTTAATTCAAACCCTTTTAAATTAATTAATTCCCAATCTAAATTTTTTGATTTTTCTACTCCAACTTTTTCAACAACCATTCTATGAATTTCATTTAAGCAAGAAATAGGAACTTTATCTTCTAGATTATACTCAATATATTCTTGAAATGTTAATTTACAGTTATATACTTTATTAACAATTCCTTCTGGCATATCTAGTTTTTTTCTAAACAACTGATTTTTCTTAAATTTATACTTCATAATACCACCCTTGACATAATTATAACATAATTTACATTGAAATGTGTAAAATAAAAATATATTAGTAAAAATTTTTTTAATGCTATATTAAATATGTTATACTTGAATCAATAATGGAGTTTTTTTTTATAAAGTTGTGTTAAACATTATGACTGATAATGATATTTGGCATATGCAATATTTAAATCAATAGGCATATTAACTGAAAATATATCTTTTCCTTTTATGTAATTATTGTCTATTATAATTTTTGTATAAGATTCAGTTTTTATTTTATTTAACATGAATCTTTTTTTCATGGTAAAGATATAAACAAACCAGTCTAAATATTCTTGTAAATGTCTAGTTGATACACCTCTAAATTTACTAAACCAAGTTTCAAGTTGAGAGTGAATACCATTTATTTCTGATATATTAAAAATATCATTTTCATGAAAACCGGATGGAATAGCATTTAATGTTAAATGATTGTTTTTACAAAATTCTTGATATGCACTCGCACTATCAGCTGTAATTGATTTAGCGTTATTTAATTTTTTACCAAGTGATTTATTTAACATATCAGTAGTACATCTTCCTAAGCCAACGATTTTTAATAATAAATTATCGTTCTCATCTATGCTTGAAACCACACAAATTTTATGATGACTTATACCTCTATAAGGAGAATTTGTTGATGTTCTTTTTTTAGAATATCTAGGCATATTTTTTGGCTTTGTTCCTTTTAAATTAATAGAAAAGTATTTTTCATCAGATTGTATTTCTCCAGATAAATTTATACTTTCTATAAAATGTTTTAAAGCGTATAAAACTTTATGTCTTAATCTAAAAGATGTTAAAAGAGAAATATTATTTTCTTCTGAAATTCTTCTTAAACTAAAACCATTTAGCAAATTATCTATAACATTTTTCCATATTTCAAATGATAATTTACTATGGCAAATTATTGTATTGGTGGTTTCTGAAAAATTTGTTTTACAACCACTACAAATATATTTTTGAATGCCACTTTTAGTGGTTCCATTTTTATATAATTTACAACCGCATTTTTCACAAAACATTTCTTCATGTTTAAAATTAGAAATAATTTTTGAATTAGAATTTTTTGCAGAACATAAGTCAGACAAATTTTCTAATAAATAATTTTTAAATTCAATAATTGTTACTGGATCTAATTCTTTTAATAATTCTTCTATTTTCATACTAAAAAAATATCCTTAATCAGCTAGTTCCAATCAGTATAATATCGCCAAATAAAAACTGTAGATGAACTAGCTGATTAAGGATACTTCCTTTCTACAATTTTTATTTGGCATATCTATTATATCATTTTTGGCTCATCAGTCACAATGTTTAACACAACTTTTTATAAAAAAAATACTAAATATTATATATTTATTAAAAGGTAACATTTGCATAGTAATATATATAGATTGTATCAGGTAATAAAATATTAATATGTTAAATTTAACTTCTATTATTTTAAAAGAAATTAAAGTTATTATGAATGTACTAATAATATAAAACCCGTTTTCTTGTATAAGAAACGGGTTTTATTACATCAATTATCTTTATATATTTCAGCTTCATATAATTTTTTATACTCATTACAATTTTTTAAAAGTGATTCATGAGTTCCTTCCTGAATAACTCTACCATCATCAATATATAATATTCTATCTACATTCCTTATTGTTGATAAACGATGCGCAATAATTAAAATAGTATAATCTTTTTTCATATTGTTAATAGCACGCTGAATATGTGCTTGTGTTTCGTTATCTAGGGCACTTGTTGCTTCATCAAATAATATTATCTTAGTTTTTTGAACAAAAGCACGTGCTATTGCTAATCTTTGTCTTTGTCCACCAGAAAGTGATATTCCACCTTCGCCAACAATTGTATCATAACCATTTGGCAAATTTGAAATAAAATCATTTAAACATGAAAGTCTACATGCTTCCTTTATTTCGTCATCGGTAAGATCCTCTTTAACTAGTTTTAAATTTTCTTTAATACTCATATTAAATATATAAGGATTTTGACTTATAATTGTTACATTTCCTCTAATTGATTCTTTATCTAGTGTACTAATGTCCACACCATCTATTTTTATACAACCATCTTTTACATCATACATTTTACATAATAAACTAAATATAGTAGATTTACCTACACCACTTTTTCCAACAAATGCTACTGTCTCTCCTGCTTTAATTTTAAAATTCATATTATTTAATATTAGCTTATTAGAATTATAACCAAATTTTACGTTTTTGAATTCAAAATTTCCATCTATTTTATCTAAATGTTTATCTCCAAAAGTTTCTTTTTTAAATTCATCACTATCTAATATAGAAAATACTCTATCACAAGATATATTAAAATCTTTTACATAATCCAATAAAGAGCCTACATTTCTTACTAAGTCAAATACATGATTTCTATATGAGAATATTACTACTCCAAGTGATATATTTAAATAATCTTTATTTATAAAATAAATTATCAATAATGCTAATAGTAAATTATTAAGATCTTTAAAAAAATCTATAACTAGCATATATTTTCTTCCTACATCACTCATCTCATAACCATATTCATTTAAAGTATTTATGTTTTTATTTATCTCTTTCATGAATGTTTCTTCTGCATTTAACATTTTTATATCTCTAATACCTCTAACTAATTCTGCAGTTAAACCAGATGTTTTTTCATTTTGAGATTTATATTTCTTTTCTTGTTTTTCTATTTCAACTACTCTCCTTTTTTGTAGAAAAAGGAAAATTAATGTAATAGTTATATAGTATAAAAAAAACATTTTATTTATAACAAAAATAGCTACAAAAACACCTATATCTGTAATTATATTAGTAATTAATCTTCCACCTATTGAAAATACTTTAGATAAAGAACTAGTGTCATTAGCAAGTCTTTGAGTAAATACTCCAGTATTATGACTATCTATAGAAGATACTTCAATATTAAGTATACCTTTACCTATTTTAGTCTGAATATCTTTTAATGTTTCTCTAAAAAATATTTGAGAATATTTTTGATTCAAAAATCTAATTAAATTTGAAAGATTTTCTACTACAAATATAAGAAATGTAACTACTAAAAGTTCTTCCCATAATGAATTAGTTAAACCAACTAATTGTCTAGACGTTAATATAGGAACTAAGACATATATTCCACATATAGCAGCCGATAAAATTAAATATTTTATTAAGTTTTTACCTTGACCTTTAGTACATTTATATACCTTTTTAAAATTGCATATTGTCTCTTTCATAAACCACTTCCAATTATAATAATATTATATCATATATTAATTACTTTTAGGTATAATGAGCTGTTGATTAATTGATAAATTAGTACTATTTAAATTATTAATATTCATTATATCTTTTACTTCTACATTATATTTTTTAGCTATTGAATATAAGTTATCTCCCTTCTTTACTCTATACTCTATAACATTACTTGTAGGTATATTAAGTACTTGATTGATTGATAAATTATTATTAGTTAAATTATTTAATTTCTTTAATTCATCTACTGTAGTATTATATTTTCTAGCAATACCATAAAGAGTATCTCCTGATACCCTTTTTATGTAGTATTTTTAAATGTAAATATAATATCTATCCTCTTATCTTGATAAATATAGATTTTTTCAACTAAATTTATAATTAATTCTCTAGCCGGATTATCTAGTGATAAAAATTCATTTATATATTTTTTTATTTTTTTATTATCTATTTTTTTTGATTCTTGATTTTTATTTTTAAGATTATCAATACTCTTTTTATTATCATCTATCTCTTTTTTAATATTTTCACTTACTCTTAAATATTGAGATTCATCTATTATTCCTTTCAGTCTATCCATATAAGTTTTATCTAAGTTTTCAGTTAGTTTATTATTTTTAAGTTCTAGATTTTCAATTTGTTTCTTTAATTTTAAAGTATTGTCTTCAAATTTTATATTTTCTATAGAATCTTTTATTTTGTTTTTATCTAAATACTTCATACAAACGTCTTTTATGTTATCTAAAATAACACGCTCTAATATTTCATAATTATTTGTATGTGTTGTGCATACATGATATTTAGAGTAAGTTCTGTAATAATCACAAGTAATATAACTTCTTCCTGTTTTATTTTGATATCTTATTGTTATTCGATGTTTACAATCTCCACAATATAAAAGTCCATCTAATAAATAAAATCTTTTCTTCTCTGGTCTTTTAACATTTTTAGGAAGTAGTGTTTGTACAAACTCGAAAGTGTCTTTATCAATAATTGCCTCATGAGTATTTGAGGCAATAATATAGTCTTTAGGATTATTCTTGATAGTTTTTTTAAGTTTATAATTTATCTTTTTAGTTTTACCTTGTACTAAATCTCCAGTGTAAATTTGATTAGTTAGAATAGCTTTTATTGTAGTATCAACCCATACACCTCGTTCTTGTGAAATACATTTACTTTTGCACTTTGTATTCCATACATAATTGTAATAAAATGCTGGAGTTTTAATTTTTCTTTTAGTAAGTTCACTAGCTATAAAGTGATATGTATTACCTTTAAGTGCTAAATCAAATATTAATCTAACAGTATTAGCTTGTTCTTCATTTATTACTAGATGATTTTTATTATTGGGATCTTTCATATAACCAAAAGGGCATCTTCCAGATACATATAAACCATCTTTCATTCTTGAATGTAAACTAGTCCTAACTTTTTTAGAAATATCTTTTGCATACATATCATTCATTATTGCTTTAAAAGGTGCTATATCATTATTGGTATTATCTATAAATGTATCTATTCCATCGTTAATAGCAATATATCTTATATTATTATTTGGAAAGTATTTTTCTATTAATTCTCCTGTTCCTATATAATCTCTACCTAATCTTGACATATCTTTGGTAATGATCATATTGATTTTACCATTTTCAATATCATTAATCATCCTTTTAAAAGCAGGTCGTTCAAAATTAGTTCCTGTGAATCCATCATCAACATACTCATCTATAACATTATAATTATTTTCCTTTACATATTGATTAAGTAAACTTCTTTGACTTACAATACTATCAGATTCAATATTTCCATCGTCCCTTGATAATCTTATATATAGTCCTACATTAAAACTGTTATTCATGGTTCTAAATTCAGACTCCTTTCACTTTATGAGTAGTCTCTAATGATGCCTTGTTATTTAAAATATTGCAAGTCATATATTGTTTTTCTAGTTCTATTTTTAAACAATTAGTTATTATATCATTTAAAGATTTACCATTTTCTTTAAATTTTAAATTAACTTTGTATTTAACCATAGAGTTTTATACCTCCAATAAATTCTATGGCTTTAATATTTAAATTAGTAATATTATTTTGTGTAATAATACACTTAACAATATTACTTATTATCATAAACCTCTTAATTGTTCATAAAAAAAAATCACTATATTAGGAAATAAAAAAAGCACCTAATTTCTAATTTTCATTAGATTTTATGGGATGCTTTAATATTACAATCTTTCTAATTTAATCAAATAATTTTTTCCAAAAATTCGTGATAAACTAACGTAAATCACTCTTCATACATGAGCTCAATTAGAGATGCATCATCTCCTAATTTATCTACAAATTCATTACCTAAAACTTCTTTTAAATGCTCAAACTTTTTTATAAATACTTCACATGGGTATAGGAACAAATCTAAGGAATTATAGAATAAATCTTCAGCATAATATACTCCATTTCTATCTAAATAGGAAAAAATCTTGGATACATTTTCTGGATCTATTTGTTTTATTAAATCTTCGTCAAAATTTTCGTTCAATATTTTAATATTTATTTCATGTGATTCAATCATTTTCTCTTTCCTTCCTTCATACCTTTAATTTCATCAATTTCTAATGGATACTTAGAAATTAAATAATTAATATCAATATGATATTTTTTTCTTAATACCCCTGGTTGTTTTGCAAATATTGAATTTAATTTTCCATCTATTATCAATGGTATATTATTTTCATTCAAATATTGTATTAAAGCATAATTTCGTGATGGAGAAAAAAGTAAAAATGATGTATTTAAATACCTGTCAATACCATTATCTTCAGCAATTTGTACAAGAATGGGTAATTTAGAAATCATTGATTTACTTTTTGCTACAATTGATGAAGTTAATAGTTTTTCAAATCTTTCATCTTTCCAATATTCCATTCTCAATAATTGTTGAATTTCTTCTAATTTAGCATGAGCTAATGTTTGTGATGTAAATAACTCTGGATGGGCCTTAAATTCTGGACTTTGTATTATCTTTTGTATTTCTTCTAA
>CANPYU010000183.1 GCA_947588665.1 uncultured Bacilli bacterium
CCTTGATTTATTTGATGACCTATTTCATGAGAAATTCCCCAGCCAAAATAACCTGTCTTGGAGTCAGTTTGTTTTTTGGCAGTAAATAGTCCTTCAATAGAACCATATTCAATACCAATGTGATATCCACCAGCATACATGAATGCACCATCAAACATTTGCATATATCTAATATTAATACGAGCTTTTGGCATTTTATCAGTGGCAACTTCTGTATTTTCGCTTAAACCTTTTTGACGATAAAACATTTCCATCATTTCATCAAATGCCTCAGTTGACTCATATAGTTGAGATGTTGGGTCTGACTCTTTTAATGCTTCTTCAGCAGCGATCGATGATACTGACCATAAACCATATTTAGTTACAATTTCAGTACTTCCTAAAACACTGCTTTTAGGGTCAAAACTTAAACCATCTTTAGTATATTTTTCTTTTATGGAATTATTAAATTTTTTAAGTTCGGTAATATATTTTGCTACAGCATCCTTTTTTTCTTGTTCGTTGTTTAATAAAGATAAATCTAAAACTGGAATTTTAGTACCACCACTTACACGAACACGAATAGGATTTTTAGGGTCTGGTGTTGATGTATATTTAATATATAAACTGCCACCTCTTTCATCACTAGAACTACCAATTTTAGGAACTGTAAAGATGTTTTGACCTTTAACTAAAGCTTTACTAGCTGTTTGCCATCTATCTGCTTCAGCGTGATATTGAGTATAAATAATTTGGGCATTGATTTTACCATTTCCTCCAACGTATACAGCAATTTGGTCGCCTTCTTTAGCGGCTATTCCTA
Organism: uncultured Bacilli bacterium; assembly: GCA_947588665.1. Next base: position 803 of record CANPYU010000183.1, read on the forward strand.
AAGGTTGATAATCACTAATAGACATTGCAAAACCTAAGTGACCATTGTAGGAATTAGAAATATTAGGATTTAATTCAATAATATCATCTAATTTTTCTTCATTTAATATTTTTTCAGCATATTCTAAATCACTTAGAATAACATCACGATAGGGATTTAGTTCACCATTATGTTCTTCGTCTGCTCTTTTACGTAGTTCATCAATCTTTTTTTGGTCAACTTCTTTTTTAAGTTCTACACGAAAATCATCAGTAAATAAATCTGCTACATCATCCATTAAAGAGTCATATTCATAAAATTTAACTTCGGCGATTTCTATAGGTTTTTTATTACCTGTAACAGTAATACCAAATTGAACAGCATTAGTTTCAATTGGGTCTTGTAGTTTTAAAACATAATAAGATTGATTGTTTTTATCTTTTTTATGAGTTAAAACTCCCTTTACTTCTATTTTATTATTTGCATTTAAATTGTTACTATCTTCCCAATAAAATAGTTTAGTATCATTTTTGTCGCTGCTATCTTCATTAAAACTCCCTGACTTATATGTGTTGGGATAACCTGATGGGACTGTTATAACAAATTCATCCATTTTATATTTTTTATCTAATATAAAGATTGGATTATTAAAATTATAACCACCACTGGCATTTATTTGCCAATCATTAAGTTCCCAATATGAAAGATAATTATCATCAACCATTGACCATTTATCTGCCGGTGTTCTATCATTATCATTGTTGGTTAAATAAGATTCTCCACGACTATATTTAACATCGGTAATATTTTTAGTTCTTTTTAAATCTTTATCATATTCATTTATTAAACGATATTTAGGATAAATGGTAGCAGTAGATTCTAATGTTCTTACATTAACAATTTTAGACCCTGTTCCTTCACCTAACTCATTATTACCTGATATATATGCCTCATATTCAATGCCACCTTTTAAGCCATTTAAAGTATATTTAGTGCCATTTATTTCTCTTATTTCAGTAAATTCATGAGTGCCAGCTTCACGGTAGTAAATATTATAGCTTTTAGTATCTTTCATGCTTTTCCAGCTAAAATCAATGCTAGAATAACCGGGAGTAGCAACAACCATATCTACAACAGGTGGTTTTCGTGAGGCAATTGGGATACCTACAATAGGATTACTCCAACCACTTCGCCATTCTCCATTTACAGACTCAACATAAATATTATATTCTTGATAATTCTTTAAATCTTCAATTGTAAAAGTAGTAAATGTTGTTTGAAAAATAACATCCTTTTTTTCTGGACCATTTATTTTAATTTCATAACCAGTTACATTTGGTACTTCATCAAAACTAACAGTTAACTGTTCACTTACTGAACCATCAACTTTAATATTTTCAGGAATGTAAAACTTATCAGGTTTTTCGGTTTCAACTTTTACATTGTTTAAAAATTCTACTTTAGCAATGTCGGCTAGTTTTTCCTCTGATGTTGTATCACTAATAGTAATAGTTACTTTTTTAACGGCTACTTGACGACCTAAATCGATAACAATTGTATTGTCATCAGCTTCATCCGTAAATTTGTGAATAGTTTTGCTTGGATAAGTTATTGCAGTATTATCAAGAGTAAAATTTTCACCATCTACGGTTTCAACCTCTATTTTCATATTAGTTGGAGTGTTATCTCTTCCTACAGCCATTCTTATTTCACTCATTTCAATTTCTTTTTCTTCATCAAAATCGAGCGCTAGAGTGATTGGCTCACCTTCTTTGGCAGGCTTTAGGGTAACACTTCCTTCATCACTAAAAATATTACTAATTTCACCACTTTGAATATTTTCCTCTTTTAATTCTACTTCTATATCCTCTTTAGATATAATAGCATTCGTGTCTTCAATAGTTACTTTTTTAGATTCGTTAGTAGTATTGGCTGTAATATAATTTAAATCAGCAATATCAATTTTACCATCTAAATTTAAATCTTTAGAGGTATCATTTTCTTCGATAGCTTTAAGGATTATATCAGTATCTTCTTCATTTACTTTGTTATCCTTATTTAAATCGCCTAAAACAAACATACCATTTTCATCGGTTAAGCTTACCCTTTTTGAGTAATTATCTAAAGTAACATCAACAGAATATGTAACAAAATGTTTACCACTAAATTCTAAAGTATATTTGCCTTTATTTAAAGAGTATAAATTTATACTTAAATAAACTAAAGCTTCATTTTCGCCTAGTAAGTGGCCTTCATTGTTACGTTTGGTTGCAACAACGCGAATAGTTTGGTCCCCAATTTTGAGATTTTTTTCTAAATAACCATCTTTAGATGAATCATTTATCGAAATACTAGCAGTATTTTTAGCTTCATCTTTAATACTAAATGTAATATCGCTTTGTTGATGATTTATTAGAGGAAGTACTAAATGAGTTTCAACTTCAATGTCACCTTTAGATTCAAAATCATTTAAAGTAACACTTTTTGGTTGTTCACTAGGAGTAACTTCAGCATACGCGATTATGGGAGCGACACTATTAAAAAGCATTGCAGCAACTAATAATAATGAAATTCCTTTTCTCATTATTTGCATTTTTCCTTCACCTCTTTCTATAAATAATTATATAGTATAAATTTCCTTTTAGCAATTAAAATATGCGTTATATGATAAAATATTTTCTATATATTATATGTTAGAAAAAGATTAAAGATAAGGTATTTATTAATATAGAATTTTAAAGTTTATATTTACAAATTATAATTTATTATGTTACAATTAAGTTGTAGAACATTTAAGAACAAATGCCTACAAAAAAACTATTTTTTAAAGACATTTATCTTTATATCAATACTGATTAAGATAAGTGTCTTTTTAATTGTTAAAAACAATAATATCACGGATAAAATCTCTTTTATCATGACCTAGTACCTCCTATTCATAAAACCCCCTTAACAGTAAGGAAGAACAAATGAAAAGGAAAAACACAAGGTAGGCACCCGTCTTAAATGTTCAATTCTATTCTAAAACTAAAACTAGAATTTGTCAAAAAATTCGTTCGACAATATTCGACAACTCCCCTACTTCAAATATTTAGGACTATCTATTCTTCCTAATAAATAATCCGCACTAACTTTATATTTTTTACAAATATCATATAAAAGAGAAGTAGAAATCAAAAATTTTCCAATTTCATAACCAGATAAACTAGAACGACTTATATTAAAAAGCATACAGAAACCCGTTTGTGATTTTTTCATTGATACTCTGAACTCTTTTAATCTTAAACCAGCTTCAATTAAGTTAACAGACTTTTTTATATTTTCATATTGTTTTAAATCATTAAAGCTAAAAATATAATCTAAAGAAACATTAAAATAATTACATATTGTTATTAAATGTTTAAGTGGAATTATTAAATCTTCCTTTTCGTAATGACTATAAGTTCCACTATCAAGATTAATTAGGTTACCCATTTCATTTTGAGATGTTCCAATTCTATTTCGTAAAAGTTCTAAATTTTTTCTATATAACACTGCTATCACCATTATAATTTTCTCATGAAAAATAGATAAATATATAATTCACTGGAAAATATCGTCATTTTTTGTTGACTTATTTCTTGTTTCTGCTTATAATTTTAGTATAAGTTAGAAATTTCTAATATGATTGATAATCATAGAGAGAGGATTGATAATGAAAATAGAAAAGTTAAGCAAAGGAAAAACTAAAACAATAATATTATTTATATTACTTATAGTATTAACAATAGGAGTAATATATATAACAAATAGTAAAGCAAAATATCAAGTAACTGAGAGTGTGCAAATAGTAAATGGTAAAGTTAATTATAGTTTAGCAGATTTAAATATATTAGCATTACATGTTCAAACAGAAGAAAATAGTGAAACATATGATTCCATATCTGACGTGCCTAAAGGAAATTATAAAATAAATAAAGAAAAAAGTTATTGCACAATTCCAGAGAGTGATAGTCATTTAATAAACATTCCCATGGAATATAAAGATAATAAAGTATATATAGGAATTACTAAAAAAGGTACAAAATGCTATGTATATTTAGATAAAGATAATTTATTAAAAAATTCTATATTAACTAAAGAATTATCAAATAATTGCCCATCCATATTAAATGGAGAGGTACAAATAACAGGCGTAGAAGATACAAATGAATTATTATGTGAAGCTATAGATGATTATGGTGTAACTAGATATTTTAGAGGAGTTGTAGATAATAATTGGCTCAAATTTGGTAAATTGAATTCTAATCAAGGTAGTGATTCTAATAAAGATATCTGGTGGCGAATTATTCGTATAAATGGCAACGGAACAATAAGAATTATATATGCAGGCATAGCTTCTTTAGGGCAAACTCCAAATCTAACTGGAGCAACAACAAATATAATAGGTGGCTACGTGAAGTATAATGATCAATATAAGGACAACACATACATAGGATTTAAAACAAGCACTGTTGGTGCTACTAAATATAGTGATGCTCATAAAAATACAAATGATAGTATAATAAAAAGTAAATTAGATAATTGGTGGAATACAACAAATTTACAATCTTTAATTTCAAAAATAGATTTAGACACTGGATTTTGTGGAGATAGAACACCATATACAGGTACAACAGATAGTACTAAAGATGTAGATGGGACAGTAGGCTATGGCACTATCAAAACATTTTATGGTAGTTATATTAGACTAGTAACAAATAAAACACCAACATATAAATGTGAAAATAATAATGATTTATATACAGTAAGTAGTGTCAAAAATGGTAATCGCTCATTAACACATCCAGTAGGATTAATAACTGCCGATGAAGTAGTATACGGTGGAGGATTATTTGAAAGTAATAATCAAAATTATTGGCTATATACCAATGCATATTATTGGACAATGTCTCCAATGAGCTATCCTAGTGCTTACGTGTTCAATGTGAATTCAGACGGCAAACTAGTTAATAATCTTGTAACCGATACAAATGGTGTGCGCCCAGTGATTAATTTGAAGGCAGATACAGTATTTAAAACAGATAGTAATGATAATATGGGAACAGTAAATAATCCATATATAGTTCAATAAACAATTTACTTGCCTAAATTGCTCTAACTTATATTTGGGCAAGATTAAATTCCATGCGAGGTATCTCCTCGTTTTTTTGATATAATTTGACCTGTAGTTATGAAAAAAGGTTGAGTGGAAATGAATAATTTCTATTCAGTCTCTTTTTATGAATTATTTAAAGATTTATTTTGTCCTTCTTCTAGATAATTATTGCTTTTTGATATTTTTTTAAATAAACTAAAAAATATCGAATAATTAAACGTTTAATTATTCAAGTAAAAAGCGAGACTAGAATTTTGCTGCATGCCCTTATATTTATGTATATTAACGTTTGCATTATATGTGTACATATATTACTGGTATGAATTTCCTATTATATAAAAAACAGATTATTCATCTGTCTTTTGGGTTTTATTTTCAGCTTTTATTTTTTTAAAATAAGCAATTATTTTTTCTTGATTATCTAATAGTTCATCAAGATGTTCATATAATTGTTCTAGTATTAGTTCACTTTTTAGATCTGTGTGGTAATCATTTTTATTTCTAATTGTATCTTTTTTGGCTTGACGATTTTGGCTCATCATGATAATTGGAGCTTGGAGAGCCGCGATACATGATAAAACTAAATTTAATAAAATAAAGGGATATGGATCGATGGCTTTGGTTAAGATAACAGTGTTTAAAACTACCCAAAAAATTAAAAAACTAGTAAACAGGATAATAAAGGTCCAACTACCCGCAATTTCTGATATTTTGTCGGCAACTTTATCGCCAAAAGTCATTTTAGCATCATTTTCTTTATCAACATCTAAAGTAATAGGGCTATTAACTAATAAATCAATAATTTCTTCTTCATCTTTTTCACCTAAATCTTGATTAAGTAACATTTTAACTATTTCTTTTTTACGTGTTTCCATATTAATTATGTTCCTTTCATATAAATTTAGTATAACACTTTATTTTTTATTTAACAATGAGTTATTTTTTAATATGGGGTTTGGCATAGTGATAAATTCAAAAATTAATTCCATGATAGTATTAATATATTTTTCTTGTTCTTTTTTAAAACCATAGGAAATTAATTTTTGATAGTTGATTATATTTTTTTTAAATATTTCTTTTTAATGTTCATAAGTTTTTTATTTTAATTCTAAACCATCTTTAAAAGCTTCTCCTACTCTTTTGGTTACTTGATAATAACCGTGAGTATAGGGATCAAATGCAATAGCATTAAGTTTAGTTATATCAATATTATTGTCAGTTAAAATGTGTTCATCAGCAGATACATTTAAAATTTTGCCAATTACTCCACAGCCATATCTGTCACTTTGATATTCAATAAATGTACATTCCATACATATAGGAAATTCATTAATAATAGGAGCATCTACTAAAGTTGATTTGGTAGCAGTAAGACCACTTTTTTCAAATTTATCTGTAGTATTATTTCCGGATGTTATACCAAAATAATCAGCTTCTTTTACATGAAGGGCATCGGCAATACTCACAGTGAATGCTTTTCTTGCTTGAATATTTTTAACAGTTTTATGTGTTTCAGTTAAATTAAGGATTATTTCATCTTTATTTAACATTGTTCCCCAAGCAGCATTCATAACATCTATACTTCCATCTTCATTATAAGTTGCAATCATTAAAACTGGCATTGGAAATATAGCTTCAGTTGTTTTAATATTTTTTTTCATAATTTATTCTACCTTTCATAGTAATTTTATCATGAAAAATAATATTTTAGAATATTTTAAAATGAATTTATTATTTTTAATAGTTCTTCTAGAGAAACTTGTTTATTGGCACTAAAATTATAAAGAATATTTTTATTTACAAATATAACTTCTTTTTCTAGGGGAATATTTTTACTTGGAAGAATAAAATAAAAACCTTTAGTATTTATATTAGGAGCGTAAAATTCGGTGGGCTCAATGCCTTTTAACTTTTCGGTTGTACCAGTACTAGTTATAATATCTATGTTAGCAAATTCTCTTTTAGTTTTTTTACTGGCGTATTCAGTCATAAATGAGATAGATAAGCTAATTTTTTTCCTTTTAGATTCCCATTTATAATATTCTTCTAAGGTAAAGTTTTCATTATATTCTTTATCTATATCTTCGTTTTCTTTTTGATAATCATAGAATTCTAAAATATTTAAATTTATACTTTCAATATTTCCTTTGGCATTTTTTTTAATATCACATTTGGTTACTTTAGGATTATATTTAGTTGTATTAAATATAAAATTAACGCCTAATGATTGTTCTATATTTTTTATTGTTGTTTTGTTGTTACAAGTAAAATCATTATTATTAATTTGGACATAATTTTTTATACTTAAAGATTGTTTATAACTATTATTAGCAATCTTAGTTTTAGTTAATAAGCATTTATAAATTAAATCTTTAGCAAAAACAGTACTTATTGTAAAAGTAAATACAAAAATAATTGTTAATAATACTTTTTTTAAAGATAAGGGATTAGGAGAAATATTATAAATTGTTTTATCTAATATTTTTTTATCTAAATCTGATGAGACTTTTATTGTTTCTAATGCTTTATTGATATTTTCTTTATTAATCATAATCATTCTCCTCCTTTAATAACTTTTTTAATTCTTCTTTAGCTCTTTTTAAATGGCTTTTGATAGTTGACTCTCTTATATGTAATATGTTAGCAATTTCTTTTATTTTAAAGCCTTGATAATAATATAAAAATATTACTAGACGATATTTTTTTCGTAATTTAAAGATGGCCTCTAATAAATTATCTAAAGATGTATTATCACTTGAATAACAATTGTTTTCTTCTTTAGAAGTAATATAACTTATTTTTTTCTTCCAGGAAGAGAAAAATAAATTTTTGCATTTATTAATGGTTACTTTGATACACCACTTTTTTAAATGTTCTTCATCTTTAAAAAAAGAATAATTTTTATATACTTTTATGAATACTTCTTGAGTTATATCTTCTGCATCTGATCTATTTTTAGTATAACTTAAAGCTAGACGATAAATATCATTTTTTAAATTATTGTAGGTTCTTATAAATTCGGTATTCATTTTTTCTCCTCCAATATAATAACAAATTATATAATTAAAAAGTTGCAAAAATATAAAAAAGCAAATTTATTTTGATGAATCTTAACTAAGAATCACATCATTTATAATTTGCTTTTTAATCATATTATATAGTTAATAAAATTTTAATTTTGCATAAAGATGTTTTGACCTTTTATTAAGTCATAACTAATTAATTCCTTACTATCTAAATTTTCTTTATACATATCAATTCCCGTGATTTGACTATTTTCGTAAGTAGTATAATAATAAATACCTTTATCCATATTACAACAAGAACTATAAATAGTTATCTCATATTTATCTTCACCCATATGAACACATCCTCTTTGTTGTTCAACAGAACCTAAAATGTGAAAGAATTGACTAATACTTTCTGATTCTGAGTTTCCGGAGATGGAATTCATTTTGGTGAATGTTGCTTTTACAAATCTTGATGCAGATGATAAATCGCCTGGTAAACCTAAAGCTCCCATACCACGACTATAAATATCAAAATTTATTTTTTTAGAAAAATTATTTATTGGTTGTTCTGTTGATAGGCTCATATAATTATTTAAATTGAAGAGATGATAATCAAAAGTTGGATTATTAGTTAAAACTCCGACGGGATTATCATAGATTTTTAACCCTTCTTTTACACATTCGACGGTGATTGAGCTTTCTTTATCTGCGATAATCCAATGAAGAGGAGAGGCAGGCAAAGATTCACTAAAATTAATATTAGCTATATTTATTTTATTTAATAATTCTTTTGCTTCTTTAATTGAGGTACACTGCGATAATATCCAAGGAATAAATTCAAATGGGGCAATATTATCTTTACTCATTTCTTCTTCTTTGTAATCGGCATTATTAGGAAAATTTAGGCCGGCCATGCCTAAACCCTTTTCGTTTATAGCATCATAATATAAGGGGTAATTTTCTGCAACATAAGCCATGCCAATTATAGCATAATGACTATTAATAGAATTTACTTTTCTAAATTTAAAGGGGTAATTTCTAGGAGTAATGGTTACTGTTTCTTTATAAGAATATTCTAAATCTAAATTACGTCCAAAATAATGGTTTTTCGTATTATAAGTTATAGCTGTACACATATATTTTCTTCCTTTCTTTTAGTAACAATCTTTAAAATAAGTTATATGTTTATTTATCATGATTTATACTATATATGAATTATAGCATATTTAATATTTACTTACAATTGCTAATATTTAATTTATAATTAATGAGAAATTGATGGAGATTTTTCACTATAGATATTAGAATGTAATGAAAAAGCAAACTTTAATATTGTTTGCTATTTATTTTCTTTTAATTGTTTACTTTTATATCGCCACAATCATTTTCTATTTTTAAGGTAATATCAGATTTATTATAATTATTCTTAATTTTCACTTTTCCTAAATCTGTTAAGGCATTAATAAATAATTCATTTGTATTACCTATTTTTATATCGCCATAATCATTTTTTATATAAGAATCTTTGTTTAAATTAATATTATTAAGTTCTATATCTCCACAATTATTTTCAAGATGAAGAAAATTATTAATAGATTCAATTTTTATATCGCCATAACTATTTTTTACTGTTGCATCATTTGTTTCAGTTATATTTACATCTCCACAGTCTTCATTAATATTTAATACGTTAGATTCTCCTATTTCTATATCCCCATAGTTATTATCTACTTTAACAATATTACCACCAAGTATTTTAACATCTCCACAATCTTCTTTGATATCAATATTAGCATTTAAAAATTCATCAATAGAAATATCACCATAATTATTTTTTATATCAATCTTTCCATCATATGTTTTTGGTAAATATATTTCTACCTTAGCTCTTTTTTGATTAAAGCAAAATCCTATACAATTTTTTTCGCTTATTTTAATGTTTAAAGAATCAAGATTAGTTTCAACGTCAGTATAATTTTTTTCACCATAAATTACGGCTTTAATATTTTCAGTATTATTTATTTTTATATAAATTTCACTTGTAGTGGCATCTATCACAATATTATTAAATTTTTCTTCATAAGTGTTATCTAATATGAGTTCATTACTACTTTGAAGTCCAATTCTAAAACCTTTAAATTTAAATCCATTTTGTAAAAGACCAATGAAAAAAATTGAAAGGACTACCATAATAATTGATAGCAAAATAATTAAAGTTATAATCCATTTTTTATTTTTCATCTTTATAACTCCTGAGCATAAATATTAATTTTAATATTTCTTCAAATAAGCCGAATATTATCCAGATTATCCATGTTAAATGCCAAGCCATAGTTTTAAAACTAATAATTAAGTATATAATAGTAACTAATATTGCTACTACATTTGAAATTTGATTTCTTAATTTATCCGTTTCTGTTTCTTTAGGAGTTTTTATTTTTTTATATCTAATGCATACATAGATTATTATACCTGTTGCAAACCCACAAATAAGTAAAAATATAGCAGATGCAACTATGGGATTCATATTCATAACGGGAATTGAAATCATTGTCCATATAACTCCTAAAAAATATAATAAAACACTAAAGGCTATACCTTTTGCTTTTTTACTTGTTTTTAGTTTTTCTTCTTTTAAATCAATAACAAATTCATTATTTTTAGAATTTTTCTTTTCTTTTAATTCAATAAAAAGTTCATCTGGGGTAATATCATATAATTCACATAATGGAACAACTTTATCAAAATCAGGCATACTTTGGTTTGTTTCCCATTTTGAAATTGTTTGTCTTGTAACATTTAATTTTTCTGCTGCTTCTTCTTGGGATAATTTTTTAGCTCTTCTTAGCTTATATAATCTTTCACCTAAATTATTCACTTTCTTCACCTCACTTCAAAATTATACATTTTATTTCAGTTGCAATCTACCAATTTCTATTGGAAATTTGTCAACTAAAGTTAACATTTTAATAATTATATATGAAAAAACAAACTATTCCTAGTCTGCTTATATAAATTGTAATTTATAATTATTTTTTTAATGTTAATTTTTTTGAATATTCTTTATTATTTTAATTAGCAAATATCTTTTTAAATATATTTTCTACAAAACTATTATCATTCATTTTACTTTCCAAATACTTATTGAAATTGTTTTGGTCGATTCCATTATCAACTATATCTTTAAAATTAGGATATAATTCATTTATTTGTTTTCTACTTACTATATATGTATTACCACTAAAATTAAAAGTAATTTGTTCTACATTATCTATTAAAACAAATATTGAAACAGAATTATATAATAATGATTTTTCTAAATAATGATTTTCATTAACATACCAATCTGTAACATGATAATCGATAGTAAGGCCTAAATTTTTAGAATCAATTTCAAATACATATCCATATTCAGCAAGTGGTAAATTATCTATTAAATGACTATCATTGCTATTATTACCGACATACTTATTTTTATATTGTATTATGTTTTCAATTCCTGATTTATCTCTATTAAATGGAGTTATTGGTACAGTTTTTTTAGTATACTTCTTTTTGGTATCTATTATATAATATTCATTTTTAGTATTTCTATTTATTCGATAAACATTATAAAAAGGTGCTTTATAAACAATCATAGTATCTCCTGTTTCTTTTAAATAAGAAAATCTTGGTGCTACTTTATTTAATACAACATTAGAATAATCAATTATTAATAGAACTATTAAAAATACAGTTATATATACAAAATTGTATAATATTCTTTTTAAATAAGATTTTTTCTTATTCGTTTTAGAAAAACCAATTAAAGATACAACTAATCCAATTACAGAAAAAATAGAACCCCATGATGATTCACTAGGGAATATTGTAAATGCAATAAAAGTCAAACCAAGACCTGCAAACATAATCATTATGGCTATACTTTTATTTTTTTCAGTTACTTTTTTATTTGTATAATCTATTGTATCTATAATATTTTGTTCTAACCTTTTTTGATAATATTCTTTATCAACCTTTTCGCCACTAAGTAGGTCATTAACAGTTATTTTTAAAATTTTACATAATTCAATCATAATAGAAGCATCTGGTAATCCTTTACCACATTCCCATTTAGATACTGCTTTATAAGTTATTCCTAATTTTTCTGCAAGTTGTTCTTGTGTTAAATTTTGTTCTTTTCTACAAGTTGCAATGAATTTACCAATACGTTCTTGATTCATATTTTTTGCTCCTTTCAAGAATAACTATATAATATTAACACAAATTTTAACACCTACAATTAGTAGAGTTACATATTTTACTCACACAAATTGTAATTTGCAAGTTTTTATTTTCTTTTAAATATTAATTTAAATGTTTGTCTAACAAAAGGTTGAATAAAAAACAATTGAGAAAAATAAGCAAAAGGAAAATTAAAACAAATTAATTTTAGCCAATTAGCTAGTAAAGTAAATATATTAAATCCTATGT
>CANPYU010000184.1 GCA_947588665.1 uncultured Bacilli bacterium
TAATAGTCCATGTCTTTTATATTTTAATCTTTTACATAAGTGTGAAGTGGTTTTAGTACGATATTGTAAATCTTTCATATCAGCAGTTGGTGCAAAATCAGGACGAGCATTGATTAAATCAGGAATGTGATTAACAACACTAGCACAAGTTAATTCAACTGTCGCTAGACGTTGAACATTAATCGTCGTATTGGGTTCACCTTCAATAGTTAATTGTTGATATCGAACTCATCCGGTGCATAAACTTTACCAACACATTTAGTCTCAAGAGTAATTCCCTTTTACATTGCTTCATTCCCCAAAAGAATATATATAAATTATTATACTATAGAATAATTATAATTTAAGATTGTCAACTTACTTTTTCATAAAAATTTTTAATAGTTTTAGTCTCCGTTTGGTTCCATCCCATATTCTTTTTTTTATTTTGACATTGCATTTTTTGATAAAATTTCAAATTTTAAAATTATTAATAAAAAGTAAGAATGGTGCTATTTTAATAAGTTTATATAATTTATCTAATTTAGCAAGATCTATTTCTTTGTTATAACAAATTCATATGGGTTTGCTAAATTATATGGATATTTATCTTCAAATTGAAAATGTGATAACCCATGATTTTTAGTGACAGTTAAATCTGGTAATACACAGCCTAACATAATTGCATTATTATTTAGTTTTAATTTTTTATTTATATCTTGGGCTATTTTAATATGTATTTTATGACTTGGCATAACTATTCTCATTACAAATGTTTATTTTCTATTTTCAATAAACTAGTTTCTTGTAGTTTTTTATTTTTCATTAAATAATAATTTTTTATTTCTTCTAATCTAGCTTTAGGAATGTTTGAATAATCTATTTTTATTTGCTCTATTGAAGCACCTACTATATCTTTAGCTTTTCTATTTTTATGTCTAACAGCAAAACTTATCATTTCAGCCTGATAATATTTTTGACGTTCTTCTAAATTTAGAATACCCATGATATCGCTTTCATCTAATGAAAAAATAGTATTTTCATTAATTTGTGGATAATTTCTCATAATATAGTTACAAACATCCACATATGGCAAATATTGAGGAGCAATCTGGTAATATAATCCATATTTTTGACATAATTCGGAAGAAAATTTTTCGACAAAGCCTTCATTTAACATAAATCCAACCATTCCTCTCGAAGTAATTACATTTCCCTCCACAGTATTTATTATCATTCTTTCATCAGCCAGTTCTTCTGGTTTTAACATTTGAATTATCATGTGAAATATTTCATGTGGTAATGTTCCATTAGCAATCGCCATTTGTGTATAAATATCTGGATTAGAATTATTTGTGCTTTTTCCAATTTTAGCTAAATTTACTATTACTTTAAAATTTTTTGAGTCAGCACTAAAATCATGATCATCATTTTCATCATTTATAACAACTACACTATTTATGTTTAACATTTTATTCAGTTTGTCTAATCTATCTTCTGGAATTAAATTAGAATATTCAGTATTTATAAAACTAATGATTTTTCTCATATAATCCATTAATTCACATTTCATAAGTTCACTATCTGACAATCCTAAATTTTTATATTTTAACTTTAATCTATAAATTTCAGCTTCTTGTGCTTTAAGTATTTCTTCCAATTCTTCATTAGTATATCTACTTTTAAATCTTTCAACTGTTTCTTTAGTGGAAAAAACTGTTTCAGATAAAATTCCATCAAATTCATTCATCTCTTTTACTTCCTTTATTTATAACAACCCATTTACCTTTTTTATTTGAACCAGTACGCTTAACATAACCATTATTTACTAATTCACTTAAATGATATCTAACCATTCTTGGAGTTAAATTAAGAAATGTTGCCATTTCAGCTTGAGTAATAGTAGGTCTATCTAAAATTAGTTTAATTATGCTTTCTTGAATTTTACTCAAATCAAATTTTGAATAATCAACTTTTATAGTTTCATTTTGAATATCATATTCAAAATCATTTCTATTATATTTAATACTTACTATTATAAAATGAGGATAAAATTGATAAATACTTTTATCATATTTTTTTAATATTTTTCTTATCCCTGTTCCTAAGTGTTCTACTAACTCTAAATCTTTAAATACACGCATAAGCTCTGGATTTTTAGGTGCTGAATATCCTTTTAAAAATTCTTCTTCTGTAAACTCATCTTGAATACCACCAAAAGAAGATATTTCCAATCTATCACTAAAAAATTCAAATTTAGGTGGATATTCATTTGACCAATCATTATGTACAAGGGCATTAATAATCGCTTCTCTAACTGCATTATAGTCATACATTGTCTTTTCAATTCGCTCTGGATAAGTAATCTTAGCAAATACTTTATTTTCAATTTTAAACTTTTCTAAAACACGATAAGTTGCTGTTATAAGTGAGCAATTACCAAATTCATAAAATTCTTCTATTTCATCTACATCGTTACCAACATATTTGGCTACTTTAATGGAAATTTTATTATTATCCGCTAAAAGATAGGCAATATAATTAAATTCATTATCTTTTGTATAAAATTCTAATTGTCTTTCAAAATTATCTCCAACATCAAACCCTTTTTCCATATAATACATCTTTAATTCTCTAAAAGTTAAGTCTTGTTTAGGAGAAGCAATATCTTTTAATGATAATCTAGTTCTTGATCTAAACATTTTATTTATGAGTGTGTTTGTCATTTTTTCTGTTGAACTACCAACTCTTATAAAGCAACTATCAGGAGTTAAACCCATTCCTTTTATATGATATAGTGCCTCACCTCTAGCAACAGTAATATGTATATATTTTTTATTATCTTCTTCCAAGACTTCAATATCAAACAATCCTAACACGGATGGCTCTATATTAGAAATTATTATATCTTTTATTTTTCTTTGTAATAAATCTAAATTATTTTTAAGGCCAATCACTTTTCCATTATCATCAACACCGATATAAATATTTCCTCCATCTTTGCTATTAAGAAATCCAATAACTGTTTTTTCTAAATCATCAGGTAATTTTACTTTAAATTCATTTCTACTATCCTCAATAACATCTGTCATTATTACTGCCTCCTATCTTCTAAATATAATTATACTATATATTTAAAATTTTTCCTAGCAAATTTCCTAATAAATTTCCTAATAAATTTCCTAATAAAACTTTATTTATTTACAAAAAAAATGGTAGAATAGTTTTTTAAACTTAAGTATAAATTAAAAATCATTTTCAGTAGTAGGGGGTAAAAAATGATAACGCAAATTAACAATTATACTTGCAAATCTTTTAAAAATTATACAGGAACAAATGTAAACGAATCATTTAAACAAAAAAATATTTTTTTTGATATAATGGTAAAGGAAAAACATCATTATCAAAATAAATTTTACTTGAATAAAAAAAAGATAAATCTATAACCAATGAAAATTATCGCTTTTTCAATAAAGACTATATTAAAGATAGTTTATTATTATATGATAATAGTGGCATTAAAGGTGTTGTGGCAAACTTTGGCAAAGAAAATGTTGATATTGAAAAAAATTATGGAAAAAAATTAATTAAAGATATTATCAACTTCAAGATAAAATGCAAATACCTACATTGCTAGATGTATGTAACATATTTTCACATAAAACTACTAGAAATCCAGAACAAATACTAAAAATGCACAATATCTAATGAGAAAAATTCTTATGAAATAGGTTCTGAAATTAAAGAAATTCTTGAAAGTTTAAAGGCAAAAGGACTAATTAAAAATCAATTAGTTATAGATGTTAAAGATCGTGATAAAGCAATCGTTTTTATAGATTTAACAGATAAAACTATTGCTGAATATCAAAATATTCAAAAGCTATCCGTTACCTTAAAAGAAGTTAGTAATGAGTTAATTAGTAATCGTCAACGATTAAAATTATTAACACAAAATAACGAATCACTTAATCAAAAAGTTAGTAAATTACAATCTACTATTTGATCGACAAGATAACATTTCATATCCCCTATTTCCATAAAAGAACATAAGAATATTCTTTTGCAGTTGATGGAACATTTATCATTTCGACAAGTTTTCTATATGAATCCATAACACTCTCGGATAATAATATAGGGTTTAAATCATCTCCCATTGATATTGGAGAAATTGGTGTATCACCTATATCCATATTTCTTCCTTTAAATATTTCACTATGATTCTTTAAAACTTCCATAGATTGTTGCATAATATAATCGTAATCATTATTTCCAAACAATCCATTATTTTTTTACATCTTCTATTGTCTTATACTCCATTTTAAATTCCACCTAAAAATAAAGTAATAATAGACAATACTAACATTGCTCCTAATTCATAAGGTATGTACTTTTTATATTTTTCAAAGTTTGCCATTATTTCTTTTCGGCATCTTAGATTATCTACATTTTTTCCAATCAATATTTCACTAGTTTCAACATATCGATCTATATCATCTTTATAAACACTTCTTCCTTTATTAGAATCATATCCAGCATATTTTTGTTCTGGATTAATTTTTTCATAGTAACGATCTAATTTAGCCGAACCAAATATTCCTCCGATAAAAAATGCAAGAACTAACGAACATATAGGATATAAAACATAACTCATAGCAAATATATGTCTAATTGTCGGTACAAACAATAATATTGTTGAAATTATTAATGCTGGAATAAAACCAATTGCTAATCCAACTACCGTAGTAATTTTTGATTTTTTCTTAATAACTTTGTCATATTTTTCAGGTGCTTGTAATACTTTTGATTTAATAAGTTCGTATATATCATCAATTTTCCTATCTTCACTATTTAAAGATACTTCAATTTTAACTTTATTTTCATAAATCCACATACTAATTGAATGACGATAATTTTCACGTTTCCTATCTTCATCTTGAACACCATAACTAAGATAAAAATGAACATAAATACTTTTAATTTCTTGTAATCTACTATTAAATACAGAAATAAAATTATTATAATTATCAAATCTAATATTTGTATCATCATGAAAATCGACTTCAAAACTTAAACTACTATTACTATCCTTAAAAGTCCAAGTTTGATATCTCCATTCTAACATTTGATTTTTTCTTTCTTCATTTTCAGAAATTTTCTTATAATACATCAGTTTCTCTTGCATTTTTGAGAAGATATCAAATAAATCTTCAGCACTTATTATTTTATTTGCAACTTTAATTGTATCATTATACATTTTCTATACCTCCAATTTCAACAATTTTATATCCAAAAACACTTATTTCTTTTGTTCCATTCAACATTAATTTTTCATAATTTTCATGAATATGACCATGTATATGAACAGGAATTTTATTTTGATAAAGATAATTTGTAATTCCAATTAATCCCTGATGAGCAGGATCTCTATTAATCTTATCTGGATCAAATTTTTTGTCATGTGTTAATAAAATATCAACTTTTGGTTTTGACTCAAAAAAATGTATACTTTCATCTTGAGTAAATGAAGGAAAATCAACTTGTTTATATTTAAAACTTCCCTGCATACCTAAAATACTTAAATCATTTATTTGAATTACTTTTCCATTTATATTTGGTATATTATAATCAGTTAAATAATCATAATCATGATTACCTAATAAACCACATAATTTATTTTTATCTATATTTCTAATCACTATATCTATATCTCGATTATAGTGATCTCCTAACATTACACACAAATCATAATACTTATTATTTAAAAATTGAATAAACTCGTTTTCATTTAAAGTACCATGCGTATCTGCAATAATTAACAACTTAATAGATTTGCATATATTATCACATTTGCCATATTTTTTATTCAATTTTGCTTCATAGTCATAACTACATTTTTTTAAATCACTTGATTTTTCTTTATTGAAGCGAAATGATGATTTTGTTATTTTCATTATTAAATTCATTTAATATTTTACTATTACAGAATCAAAATAATCCGTAGCTGCTAATGTTATTTTTTTTGATTCTCCCTTATTAATTTTTATTTCTTTTTGAGCATCAAACAAGTTTATTGTTCCATTCTCTTTTACTTCTGTTAAACCACTATTCGATTTTAAAATAACATAATCTTCAGTTTTTTCTTTTACTACGATCTCCACTCCAGAAAGAATATTAAGTTTTGAATTTTCACTTATATATTTCTTTTTTGTTATGGTGATATAATCATTATTATTTAAACTCTTCATAATATCTCCTTTTATTTAGTACAAAAAATACTATTTACCTTTTGAAATTGTTGCAATATTTTATTAATAGTATTTTCTATTTGATTCATATTTTCTTCATTAAAATTAGATTTTCTTGCAAATTTTATTTCATAAGGTTTAAAAATAATTGTAAATGAATTTTCGTGATAGTTTAAGTTATTTCCAGATCCTCTTTTATAGTCTAAATCTAGATTAATCTTCAAACTATGTACTTCCTTTAACTGACCATTATTTACAGCATCAATATATGAGTTATATGTTTTGCAATCTAAATTATTATAAGTTTTCTCACGAATAGAAACTTCAAATTTTTCACCATAACTCTTTGCATATTTATAATTTTTATATTCTATTTTCAATTTTTCAGTTTTTTGCTCATCTTCCTCAATTAATTTTAAAAATTGATTATAAACATTTTCACAATATTGAACTAAAGTACCAATATGTTCAGCAGTTGGAATAATATTTGAATAATCAAATTCATTGTTAATTACTGTTTCTTTTTCTTCTTCATAAAAATCCATATTTATCTCCTCTATACTTTCTACATTGTCATTAATTACTTTTTTTTTAAATGATTTTCTCAACATATCAATTAATTCATTTAATAATGAATTATTTTCAACATCAAAAGTTAAATAAGAAAGTTCATTTTTAAATTCTCTTTGATTAATTTCTTTAAATTTTCTTACTAAATTTATAACTTTATTATTGTCTAATAAAAATTCATTTAAATTGTTTTCATCTAAAATTGGATTTTCAAATTCACCACAGACTAATATAATTCTGTATAAATTTTTAACATTATCTACTAAATTAGAATCACTAGAATCAATTGATAAATTTTGAATAACACTACTTTCAATTGCTGCTTTATATAATTGATTAGGATCAGCAAGAATGGTATCACCTTCACCTTTGTTAAATGGCACTTCTATTCCATTCATATTCATTGAATCTTGATATAAAGAACTACTAGGCTCGTTACTGTTTTCAACTTTAAAGTTATTTAAAATTGGAACATCTAATTGTTTGGCATGCAATCCATAATTCATTATTTTAGCAATATCAATAGTTGTTTGATTTATATTATTTGTTCCTAATTCATGAAGCGAATATAACAACCCTGTCATAACATTATTTGCTTTAGAATTTTGAATGGAATTAATATCTTGATAATTAATACTATCATCTAAAAGCATACATTCCATACAAAAGGCATGATTATTAAGTATAAAGTAATACTTTGATGTACCAATTAATTTATTTGCAATTTTTTTGTTCGCAATTAATTGTTTTATTTTACTTTTTAAATTATTAGTTATTAAATCGTATCTTCCAATAATATTGAAGCCATTACTTTCATAATATTGTGTATCTCTATCAAAAGCAACATCTAAAGAAATTTCTTTTCCTAAATTTGTAAAATCAACAACTATGGTATGATCAGGATTTATAAGAGAAAACAATCTTTTGGGATTTTTATTACTATTAACTTCAGAAAACTTTAATATAGTAGGAATATCTAATTCAAAATTAAAATCATCTTTTTCATATTTTACATGTATCTTTTCTTTCATTATACTTTCAATTTTCCAATTAAGAATCCATTCTAGTTCTTGTCGTTGTTCTTGAACTATCAATTCATTCAAATTAGATAATTGTTGATTCTTTGCTCTTGCTTCTCTACAAGCCCATTGATATCTAAAAATCAAATCAGCAAATTCCATTATTTCTTCTTTTGGAAGCAAATTACTTTTTGATAATAAAGCATCATAAGTTGAATTAAAGAACAATTCATCTAATTCATTTACTCTTGTTTCTTGATTTGAACTTGGTTTTTTAAATAATCCTAATGCCCATAATAATACAGCACTGCCTTCAAACAACCAACTAACATCTTGCAATTGTTGTTTTGGTACTCTACCATCATAAATTGCATGAATATCATTAATATCTCCATTAGATAAAACTTTTTTAACTTGCAATTTTTCATCCATTTCATCTAAAATATTTAAAATTGAACTTGTTTTCCCCTCAAGAGCATAAAGTGCCATTGAAGCTACAACATATTCAGATAATGCTCTATCAAAAACATCTTTTTTATTCATTAATTTAGTATTTGAATTTATTGGTATAACTTTTGACTCTTCTAAATATGGAATATTATTTTGTTTTAAATAATCAATATTTTTCTTAATTCTTGCTTTATCTATATCATCTAAAATAATTTTATTTTCATCAAAAATATCTTCTGATGTTATTTTGGGCATAGACACTTCCAACCCATCAATTTCTTGATCTTGATTTATTGGTGTTGACATTATCTCAATTATACTATTTAATAATTTTATTAAATCTGATTGGTTTTCTATAACTTCTTTTTCCGAAGCAAGTTGTTTTAATTTTGTTAAATTTTCTTCTGCAATACTTTGTGAAATATTTTCATTTTTAATTAAAGAAATAATTTCCTTAGTAGAAATTTTATAATCAGGTTGTCCTAATTTTTGCTTAATATAGTTTATCTCATGATGTGCCATCTCATTATTTTCATAATAAATACTAAGTGCGTATAATGAATATGCTAAATCTAATTTATTTTTTTCTACATAATAATATCCTAATAACCTATAATATTTTGATAAATCATGAGGATCTAAAATATAATTGTATATGTCTTTAATAACTTCTAACATTTTGTCAAAATCTTTTTGGCTTTTATATAACTCAGCTTTTTCAAAGCGAATTTCTGTACTCATGGGATTATAATACAATCCTTTTTCAAAGTAATCTCTGGCTTTTTCGAATTCCTGTTCTTCAATAGCAATATAACCTAATAATTTGTATGCAACATCATATCTCAAATTAACCCATACTACCTTTTTATCAGTATTAATTATGCCCTTTGAACAATAAAATTCAATAATATCCTTAAAAGAGAAATAACGAGTTACTTGATCTTCCTTATATGCTGCAAGAGCAGCTTCTAAAAATTCATTTAACAAATTCTTAGCTTTTGAAAAATCTTTTTGAAGGATATATTTATTTGCTTCTTCTATTTTATTGTTAAGATTCCCTAAATCTTGATCAATTGCTGAAGCTATACTTTTTTTATCCTCTTCTGATAAATTGTCGTATAACATACGCCCAATTTCTTTTAATATTTCATGACTCATTGAATGAGTCTTATATTTTTCTGTCTGTTCTAATAAGTAATCTTTATTTTTAATTTTATCATCTGTAAGATTACTTTTTATTTCTTCTATTATATTTTGATAATCATTCATTTTACACGCTCCTACTATCTATAATTAGACCATATAATTTGCTCTTTCTTTATATATAGTCGACATTTTCTTAACTTTTTTTTGAATATATTTTACATACTATTTCAAAGAATATAATATAAAAATTCATTCCAATTATCCAGATAGTCATTTTCTCTCTCTTCATTCATTAATATTTCTTTTAATCTAAGCAATAAATTTTAAAAATCACCACTTTGAACACAACTATGTAGAAGCCTAGAGCAAAACATTTCTTTTTATGCAATTCAAATAATTCTTCGCTAATAACTCTATATGTATGATCAGGTTTTAATTGATATCCTACAAGCTTTTTAACAGGATGCTCTCATCCAGCAATCATTTTATCTGACATTGTTAATGGTTCGCACTTAATTATTTTTTTTGTACAGTTCGTATTTTAGAATCTTTTGATAATGGCATTATTTATGCATTATATAATTCCATTTTCCTCTTATTAATAATTAATTATTTTCACTATTTAATCTATAATTAAAATCTTTTATAAATTTTTCTTTTTCCCATTGCTCTTTCAATTTTTGTTGCTCTTCAGGAGACTTACTATCTAATTCTTTTTCTTCAACATTTTTAATTTTAGAATCAATATCTTTTACATAGTCAGCTATATTTTCTAAATTAACCTTATTTTTTATTCTCCATAAGTTAACTTCCATATTATTATATCATAACTTTACGAGATTTTATTGTAATTTTATATTCATTTGACAAATTTAATAAAAATTGTGCTAAAATATTATTAGTGATTGATATTTTATATATAAAATCGTTATGAGTGAAAGTTGTGGATATCGCTCCATTGAAGTTTAAACTCGCACACTAGCGGGTTTTTAATTTATATAAAAAGTTAAAACTCTAACAAAATTTAATAAAGTCAATTAAATTTCATAAATTGCATATAATCTTTTCTTATAAAATAATTTTTTTAACAAAAAAGTGCGTATACTTTGCATATAAATATACTCACTTTTGCACCAAAACAACGGAGAAAAATTCTTATGAAATAAGAGTTTTAGTCTCAGTTTGGTTCCATCTCATTACTATTTTTTTGATGTTGCTGTTTTTTATAAAATAACTAATCTATTTTTCATCTAGTAATTGAACTATTGCATTTTTTAATATATCTTTATTATATAATAAATTTATTTGTTTGTTATACATTTTTTCAATTGTAAAAATCATTTTATTAATCCTTTATCTTTATTCACTAGAACTATTTTTTATCCTCCAAGGATAAATTTTTAAATTGTTCCATCAATAATTTTTTATCTTCTTACCCCTTTATTTGTATCTATTGGTTCATTATTCTCATTAATTCTATCAATTACCCCTAGATCATCGTTTTTATCATATCGCTTCATAGTTTCTTGAAAGATTTGGCTTTGTTCTTCAATAGGATTTTTTTTATATTCTTGTTCTAGTGAAATAACTAACTTTGGAGAACCATATTGCACAGCTTTTAAAAGTAATTCTCTTCCTTCTTTAGTATGTGGTAATATTGCTCCTTCAAAAGAAGTTAGGCCGTTCCAATCTAAAAGTCCTCCAATATGTTCTGGTAATTTTAAGCCTTTAGTAGTGGTTAAATCATGTAAATATAAATTTCCTCCAACATATTTTGGCAATTTTAATCCTTCGGCAGTGGTTAATCTGTTTAAATATAAATCTTCTCCAATATGTTCTGGTAACTCTAATCCTTCGGCAGTGGTTAAACTTCCTAAATATAAATATCCTTCAACATGTTTTGGTAATTTTAAGCTTTTGGCAATGGTTAATCTGTTTAAATTTAAACTTCCTCCAAAATGTTTTGGAAATTGCAATCCTTCAGCAGTAGTTAAACCATTTAAATTTAAATATCCTTCAACATGTTCTGGTAATTTTAAACTTTTGGCAGTGGTTAAACCTTCTAAATCTAAATCTCCTCCAACATGTTCTGGTAATTGTAAGCCTTCAGCAGTAGTTAATCCGCTTAAATTTAAATTCCCTCCAACATGTTTTGGTAATTTTAAGCCTTCGGCAGTAGTTAAACTACTTAAACCTAAACTTCCTCCAATATGTTCTGGAAATTGCAATCCTTCAGCAGTGGTTAAACCATTTAAATTTAAATATCCTTCAACATGTTTTGGTAATTTTAAGCCTTTAGCAGTGGTTAAACGATATAAATATAAACTTCCTCCAATATGTTCTGGTAACTCTAAGCCTTCGGCAGTGGTTAAACCTTCTAAATATAAATTCCCTTCAACATGTTTTGGTAATTCTAAGCCTTTAGCAGTGGTTAAACCATCTAAATATAAATCTCCTTCAAGATGTTCTGGTAATTCTAAGCCTTCGGCAGTGGTTAATCTGTTTAAATTTAAATTCCCTCCAAATGGTTCTGGAAATTTTAAACCCTTGGCAGTGGTTAAACTCCTTAAATCTAAAAGTCCTCCAATATGTTCTGGTAACTCTAATTCTTCGACATTTGTTAATCTGATTAAATCTAAACTTCCTTCAACATGTTTTGGTAATTTTAAACCCTTGGCAGTGGTTAAACTATCTAAATATAAATCTCCTCCAACATATTCTGGTAACTCTAATTCTTCGACATTTGTTAATCTGCTTAAATATAAATTTCCTTCAACATGTTTTGGTAATTGTAAGCCCTTAGCAGTGGTTAAACTACCTAAATCTAAAGTTCCTTCAACATGTTTTGGTAATTTTAAACCCTTGGCAGTGGTTAAATCATGTAAATATAAATCTCCTCCAATATGTTCTGGTAACTCTAATCCTTCGGCAGTGGTTAAACCTTCTAAATATAAATCTCTATAGTGGTATATAATTCCTCCACTTAATGCTTCCTCTTCAGTAGTAGAAATTTGTTTTTCATCGTAATTAAAGATAATTGCTAAATCTTTTCTTTTATTTCTGTCATCTAATATTTCCTTTATTCTTGGATCTTTTCCCCAACCAAATCCAATTATTTCTCTATCTATTTCATATAAAAATTTTAAATCTCCTTTGGTTAATTCATCCTTATTTTGCCATTTCGTATAAATATATGTCATCATCTGCATATCTTCTACTTTTCGTTTA
>CANPYU010000185.1 GCA_947588665.1 uncultured Bacilli bacterium
TATATTATGTTTCAAGAGCAAAATAATTCTATTACCCAAGGTTTAAGAACCATTTTTATGGGAACACACTTGAGTAAAGAGCAAAAAACTTGCAAAGATAATCATGAAAAATGTGTTAGCTTTATAGTTAAACTTTTCACCAGAAATGAATTAAGCTATATGATTGGAGCACTAAATAATGATGGGGAATTAAGCAATAACAATAATAGAAGATTAACTAAAACGATTTAAAATTAAGCCTACAATTAAATAGGCTTTTTCTCTCCTAATAGCTTATTATTTTTTAATATTAGCATATAATTTATTTAGGTGATCTATAAGTACTTGCACTTTTAGGAGTGATGAATATAATTTTGTTACTCTTTTTAATTTTAAATATTTTAAAAACAACTAAATTATGTATTATTACAAAAATAAATGATGGCTTTAAGCCATCATTCCTTAATGTTTAAAAACTTTTTTTATCTTATAGGAAATTGCTTTTTTGTAAAAAAAATAAAAAAGCAAATAAAATAAAAAAATTAGCACAATAAAAAGTACTTGGTTTTAAAGTAAATTTTAAATTATTCTTCTTTATATTCGTAACTTCTACCTTTGCCACCGATATACTAAATTGGAATTATTTTCAATGTTATTTTTTTTAAGAGTATTTATGATTTAATTAATATTTTAACCTTTTTTTATTCTAGTAAAGATGATAAGGTAAATAAGCAATTATTTTAGAGAAATAAATAAAAAACTAGATTGTTATAATTGAAAAAATAAGTTGATTAAAAAATAAAAAAGTTATATAATTTAGATATATTTTCTTCTCAATTGTAATAAATGAGGATATTATCTAATGAAAGGAGTTTGTTAAAAATGAAACGTGATACTTTTGGAGAACATCATAGTTTTATGTGCTCTATATATGATAGTATTCCTGAGTGGGATCATGAAAGAGTTCGGAAAAAATTGAAAAAAAAATATGAAGAATATGAGATAAGACGGAGAATGTGTAAATTTTATTATGAGTATGTTTATGATAAAGATGGAAATTGTAAAACAATTATGCATCCAAATCCTGATTATGATCCAAACTATGCTGAAAAACTGCAGGCTAAAAAACAGGAGGAAGAAGCTTTAAGTTTAAAAAAGACATTAAAGCTACCTGAAATAGAACGTAATAGTTAAATATTAATTATAATAATGATTATTGCAAAAATCGAAATAATGGTAAAGATAAAGATGATTTTGAAATAGAATTTTAAATACAATACTGGTATTTGTTTTAAAATAATATATAATATTATTTATAGTTTTTTATAGGAGGTTCAATATATGGTTAGTAATATGAAAGAAAGATATGAAGAATTAAAAAAATATGGAAATATACTTTTAAATTATGATGAAATTTTATTATTTTATCCTGACTATTTTAAAACAAAGGTAGAATTAGAAAATGAAAGTTTTATATCTAAAGAACAAATTGATGATGTTTTTGAAAAAAATTATCGAAGTTCTGCTTTATATAATAAATTAGTTCAATTAGCAACTAATGATGAGGTATATGAATTTATGAAACATAATAAAGATTTAAAATATGCAAGTTTAAAAAGCATATTTGACAAATTAGTACAGTCAAGCATTAACTTATGTGAATTAATAGATTATATAGGGCATTATCCAACAACTTATCCTGTACCAAATGAAGAAGAAAAAAATCCAAAAATGGAAGAATTATTGGAAAAATATGACATTATTGTTAGATATTACCTAGGCGATATTGATAAAATGCAAATTACATCTGATGATGTTGTAAGAATTATTGATAAATTACACGAAAATTTAGAAATGATTAATTTAGTTAAAGGAATAGTAGCATCTAATGATTGGCTATTTACTAGACAATTAAGCGATGAAGAACGAGAAAAAGATACTAATGATATTATAAGTGGCATAGATTCTTTTCCGTTATCAGCTTGTCAAAAACAAAATCAGTCTTCAAGAGAAGAAGATAAGAAATATTTAAGATTACAGCATGGAAAGAATATAATTTAACAATTTTAAAATATTTGAATGAAGCTTTGGTGTTTAGTAGTGTAATACAAGCTATTTCGTTAATCGTGTTAAGATTTTAAGATTATGGTGGTATCACGAGCAATAGTCCTTTATGGATTGATTGCTCTTTTCTATGTAAATAGTAAAATATTTTGCTAATTTTTGATTAAAGTATGGTAAAATAGAATTAGAAGAGGTGAAGTAGATGAAAGTGCTTGTTATTCCGGCGTGGTATCCTAATGGCGATGATAAGTTAATGGGAATTTATCATAAAGAGTTTTGTGAAGCATTAGGGACCTTAAGTGATATAGATGTTAATATGCTTTTTATAGAAAGAGAAAGATTAATTGCGCCTATTAAATTTATGTTTATGAAGAAAAAAGAAGTAATAAAAGAAAAGAATTATAATGTTTTTATTACTCGTATGTTAAATGTAGAAAGAATAAGTAAAAAATGGCAGTTAAATAGATATGTTAAAAAAATGGAGAAAGCTTTTCTTGATTATTTGAAAGATAATCCTAAACCGGATGTTATACATGCTCAAGTTACACTTCCTTCAGGTTATGCGGCCGCGTTAATTGGAGAAAAATATCATATTCCAGTGGTAGTTACCGAACATGCAACCTATTATAAAGATTTTTTTAAGGAAGAGAATATTAAATATACAGAATATGTATTAAAACATTGTTATTTTACGGCTGTTAGTAAATATATGTTAAAAGATTTACCTGATTATGTTAAATGTTCTCATTTGCCTAATTTAGTAGATGTTGATTCTTTTAAAATACCAAGAAAAGAAATTAAAGGGCTTAGGATTGCAAAAGTTTGTGCTTTTAGAAAAGGTAAAAGAGTTGAAGATTTATTAGAGGCTTTAAAAATAATTATTGATGAAAAGAAAATTGATGATGTTAAACTTACAATTGTAGGCAGTGGTTATTTAGATAGTTTTTATAAAGAGAGATGTCAAGAGTTAGGTTTAAATTCATATGTAGAGTTTGTAGGTAGAAAAAATAAAAAAGAAATAGCCGAGATTTTAAATAAATGTAATATGTTTGTAATAACAAGTACTAATGAAACATTTTGTATTCCTGGGATAGAAGCTTTAGCAAGTGGAATGCCGGTTGTTTCAACAAAATGTTTTGGACCTGAAGAATATATTGATGATAAATGTGGAAGGTTAGTGGAAGTTTACGACACAAAAGCTTTAGCAGAAGCTATAACAGATGTATATTTAAATAGAAATAATTATGATGTTAATTATTTAAGAAGTGTTGCGGATAAATATTCCGCAGAAAATGTAGTTGATATGGCAATAAAAATATATAAAGAAATAATAAAAAAGAATAAGTAATAACTTGCGTAGAAAATTCTCCTTTGATATAATGAAGTTGGTGATTAATAATGAGTATTATATCTTATGCTTTAAAGGGAAGTTTAGGGAACTTTTTAAAGAAATTAGATAATATAGCAGAAGAAACACATATTAGTAAAAGAAAATTATTTAATAAATTTTTAAAATGTTTTATAAGTCAGGGATTTGGTTATAGTGATTATTTAAATTATGAATTATATTTAAAGACTAAAGAAGAAATTAAAGAATATGCTTCAATTAAAGATCAAGATAGATTTTATGAAATAGTAAGTCCAAGTGAATATAAAACTTTTTTTACGGTTAAACCTAATTTTTTAAAGAATTTTAAAGATTATGTGACAAGAGATTTCTTTTATGAAGGAACTATTGCAGAGTTAAAAACATTTTTAGATAATAATCCCGAGTTTATGATTAAACCAATTGATGGTTTAGGGGGTAGAGGGGTTGATAAAATGTTTGCTGCACAAATAGATAATGTAGAAGCATTTTTTACAGAGTTAAAAGAAAATAGATTATTTTTAGAGGGGTATGTTGTGCAACACCCAGATTTGATGGCTTTTTGCAAAGAAAGTGTTAATACGATTAGAATTTTAACTTTTAATTATAAAGAACATTCGGAAGTGTTATTTGCTACATTAAGAATAGGTAATGGTACAGCTTCAGTGGATAATTTTCATAAAGGGGGCATGGCGGTATTAATTGATTTAGATACTGGTAAAGTAGTGGGGGATGCGATTGATAAGAGTTTAAATCATTTTGAAAAACATCCTAAAAGTAAAATTAAATTTGATGGATTTCAAGTACCTAATTGGGATATTGTTAAAAAAACAGTTTTAGAAGCATCAAAAGTTAATGAGCATATTCATGTTGTAGGTTGGGATGTTGCCGTCACTGAACAAGGATGTACTTTAATTGAAGGCAATAGACGACCAGGATTTGATATTGTACAGGTAACTTCTAAATGTGGACGGAAAGATTTAATGCGAAAAGTTCTTGAAAAAATAAATGAAGAAGAACAGACTAATTATAAAATCTAGAAAGGTGATAGGATTGATATATTTAGATTATAGTGCGACAACACCAGTAGGGTTTGAAGTTTTAGATACATATAATAGAACAAGTAAAGATTTTTTTGGCAATCCTAATTCTTTACATGAATTAGGGGTTAAGACTAAGAATTTGATGAATAGTGCAACAAAACAAATTGCTGAGATATTTAATGTATTAGATAGTGAAATAACTTATACTAATGGAGCAACAGAAGCTAATAATATTGCCATAATTGGGGGCGCTTTAGGATATCATAAAAAGGGGAAACATATTATAACATCTAAGCTTGAACATCCAAGTGTTTATGCAATATGTGATTATTTAGAAAGTATTGGTTTTGAAATAAGTTATGTTAAAAATGATGAGGAAGGTTTAGTTGATTTTGAAGATTTAAAGAGTTTAATTAGACCAGATACAATTTTGGTAAGTATTTGTGCCGTCAATAGTGAGACTGGGGTTAGACAACCTTTAAAGATGATTAGACAAATAATTAAAAAAGAAAATAATGATACAATATTTCATTCGGATATGACACAGGCAGTAGGAAAAGTAAGTGTTAATTTGCATGATGTAGATATGGCAACATTTACAGGACATAAGATATATGGACCTAAAGGAATAGGAGTTTTGTATAAATCGAGCAGTGTTCATTTAACACCTATTTTATATGGTTCGGGGAAGAGTAATATGTTGAATCCAGGAACACCGGCCGTGCCTTTAATAGTTGCTTTATCAAAGGCAGTTAGGTTAGCAACAACAGATATTGAAAAAAGAGAAAGATTTATAGAACGATTAAATAATAAGATAGTAGATGCTTTAAGTAAATATGAAGGTGTAATTATTAATAAAACTAAATATTCTATTCCCCATATCTTA
>CANPYU010000186.1 GCA_947588665.1 uncultured Bacilli bacterium
CCACAAATTTGTATACTTATTAACATTTAAAAAGAGAGTTTTCAATTATTTCTCTCTATCTGGCTGTAAATACTAACGTTAGTAGTGTAAAAAAATTACATTAAACTTGAAATGCTTATGTTTTGGAGGTATAATTGATATGGGAGAAACGTTTATGATTAGAAAGTTTAAAGTTAAAAATTTTAAAAGTTTTGAAGAAGAATTGGTTTTAGATTTTTCCAAAGTTAGAGATTATGAGTTTAATAATAGTTTAATTAAGAACGGTCTTGTTAATAAGATGCTTATATATGGAGATAATAATACAGGTAAAAGTAATCTTGGTGCGGCTATAATGGATATTACAAGACATCTTACTGATAATTGGAAAAATAATAAAATATATAAACATTATGTTAATGTAATACTAAAGAAGTAAGTTTTTCTTATGAGTTTTTGTTTGATAAACAAATTATATTGTATGAATATAAGAAAGATAATAATGCTTATTTAATTATGGAAGAATTATATTTAGACGGAGAATTATTATTTAGTTATAATTATAATAATAATAGAGTTGTAAATAATATAGATGAAGCTAAAACTATTGATTTTGGAAAAAAGATTAATATTAATATGTCGGCTTTAAAATATTTATATGTTAACACTATATCTTGGTCTAATAATAATCCAGTTAAATTATTTATGGAATTTGTAGAACATATGCTTTGGTTTAGATCTCTTAGAGATAATGAATTTATGGGGTTGTTACCAGATAATGTTAATTTAAGTGATTTTATAATTGATAATGGGTTAGTAAAAGATTTTGAAAAGTTTTTAATTGATTGTGGTCAAAATTATAAGTTATGTGAAATAGATGATGGTAGTAAGAAAGTATTAGGAGTTAAATATAATAATTATAAAGCTAAATTTCATGAGGTTATGTCTACTGGGACATCTGCTTTGTGGTTGTTTTATTATTGGATGAATAGACTTGAAGATATTTCGTTTATATTTTTAGATGAGGTTGATGCTTTTTATCATAGTAATTTATCAGAATATATATTAAAATATGTTAATAGTAAAAATAAATTTCAATCTATTTTAACTACTCATGATATTTATCTTGCAGATAATGAACTTATGAGACCTGATTGTTATTTTATACTTGGTAATAATAAAATTAAGTCTTTTGCTGATTGTACAAATAAGACAATTAGACAGGGACATAATTTAGGTAAAATGTATATAGGGGGAGAATTTGAAATCTAAGAGAGTTTTATTATGAGAAATAGATTATATAAAAGGCATTTTCAGTATATTATTAAGCAGAACTATGAAAAAGCTAAGTTTATAGCTAAAAGAAAAAATGGAATACATTATGATTTAATATTAGAAGAACAAATAAAACTTAAAAATAGCAAAAATGAAATATATGTTTTAAGTACTTTTCCATTATTGTTGTTTGATTATAATAATGAGCTTGTTTTGAATTTAATTAAGAATATTAAAGTATAGCTTTTTGTTTGGGAATGCAAGAAAATGCTTGTAATTCATGATTGTTTGTGGTATTATCATTATGCAGATTTATGTTTGCATATAGTTTAGTGGGAGGGAAGTGGATTTGCCCTGGACCACTACTCGAGAACAAAATAATTTATAGGAGGTGTTTTCGTGGCTAAAGAAGTCGTAAAGAGAATTAAACTACAAATTGAAGCAGGAAAAGCAACACCAGCGCCACCAGTAGGTACTGTTTTAGGTCCAGCTGGAGTTAATTTACAAGAGTTTTGTACTAAATTTAACGATGCTACTCGTGATAAAATGGGTGATGTAGTTCCTTGTGAAATTTCAGTTTATGATGATAGAAGTTTTGATTTTGTGCTTAAAACTCCACCGGCAGGATTTTTACTTAAAAAAGCTGCTAAGATTCAAAAAGGATCTACTAAGGGAGCTAATGAAATTGTTGCTACTATCAGTAAAGAAGATTTAAGAAAAATTGCTGAAACTAAGTTACCAGATTTAAATGCTTATGATGTTGAGGCTGCAATGAACATTATTGAGGGTACTGCTCGTAATATGGGTATTGCTGTTAAAGGTGTTAATGATAAAGAATTACAAGAACAAGCAGCTGAAGCTAAGAAAGAAGAAGCAGAGCAAGCAAAGAGAGATGCTGAACTTGCTGAAATGGAAGCTGAGTCTAAAGAGTTTAGTGCTGAGGTTCCAGTAATTGGTGATGAAGATAAAGAAACAACTGAAGAAGAAAAATAAAAAAGAAATCCATCTTAAAAAACCACAGATAGGAGGGAATTGTTTTGAGTAAACACGGAAAGAAATATGTGGAAGCATCAAAAAAGCTTGACCGTAATAAATTATATAGTTTAGATGAAGCTGTTAAATTAGTTAAGGAAACTAGTGTTACGAAGTTTGATAGTACAGTTGAAGTAGCTATTAAATTGAATATTGATGCGAAAAAATCAGACCAAAATTTAAGAGGAAGTTTTGTTCTTCCTAATGGAACTGGTAAAACTAAGAGAATACTTGTTATTGCCAAAGGAGATGCTGCAACTAAAGCAAAGGATGCTGGAGCAACATATGTTGGTGATAAAGATATGCTTGATAAAATTGCTAATGAAAACTGGTTTGATTTCGATGTTATTGTAGCAACTCCAGATATGATGCCTGAATTAGGTAAAATTGGTAAAGTTTTAGGACCTAAAGGTTTAATGCCTAACCCTAAGACTGGTACAGTTACTACTGATGTTGTTAAAGCTGTAAATGATATTAATAAAGGTATGATTGCATATAAAACTGATAGTTTTGGTAATATTCATGCGATTATTGGTAAAGTATCATTTGATGAAACTGCTTTAAAAGAGAATTTAAATTATGTAGTAACTACTGTTGCTAAAGCAAAACCAGCAAGTGTTAAAGGTGTGTTTATTAATAGTATTACGATTGCTAGTACTATGGGTCCTGGTATTCGTTTAGATAAAAATACTTTTGACATTTAATTAAATTTATTATATAATATTAGTACTTAAAAAAGCGAACCAAAGACAGTAGGGAGTTTAACTTTAATAATCCTACCGAGGGGAGAGTAGAATAAATCTAAGCTTTCCTATAGGAAGCTTTTTTAAATAAAATTTATAGGAGGAGAATATGGCAAGTAGCAAAATACTCGATACTAAAAAAGCTATTGTTAGTGAAATTACAGATAAACTTAAAAATAGTGAATCTGTTATCTTGTTTGAATATCAAGGATTAACTGTTAGTGAAGTTAGTGAGTTAAGAAGAAAGCTAAGAGAAACTGAAGCTGAAGTTAAGGTTTATAAAAATACTCTTTTAAAAAGAGCTTTAGATGATGTAAACTTAAATTTAGATGGTTTCTTAGAAGGACCAAATGCAATTATGTTTGGTAAAAATTTACTTGAACCAATTAAAGTTATTACAGAATTTGCTAAAGACCATGATAAGATGAATATTCGTGTTGGTATTATTAATGGTGAAGCTGCAGATTTAAGTGTAATTAAAGAATATGCTGCTATACCTTCATATGAAGGATTACTTACAATGCTTGCTGCTGGTATGATGGAACATGTAAGAAATTTAGCAATTGGTTTAAACTTGTATGCCGAAAAATTAGAAAATTAGAAAGGAATGAATTGAAATGGCAAAATTAACAAAAGAAGATTTTATTAGTGCTTTAAAAGAAATGACTATTCTTGAAGTAAAAGAATTAGTAGATGCAATGAAAGAAGAATTTGGAGTAGATCCTAGTGCAGTTGCAGTTGCGGCTGCTCCAGCTCAAGGTGCAGTTGATGAAGGGCCTTCAACAAAAACTGTAGTTCTTAAGAGTGCAGGTGGCAATAAGATTGCTGTTATTAAGATTATTAAAGAAGTTACAGGTTTAGGTTTAGTTGAAGCTAAAGCTATCGCTGATAATGGTGGTAACTTAAAAGAAAATATTCCTGCTGAAGAAGCAGATGCTTTAAAAGCACAACTTGAAGAAGCAGGCGCTGAAGTAGAACTTGCTTAAGTAAATATCCCTTTGGGATATTTTTTTTGGAAAAAATTGAAATTTTACAGATTATATAAAATTATATAACTAATTATATAAAATCTGTTAAGCAGAAATTATAAAATTGGCTAGCAGATTTTATAAAATCTGTAATTTGACCAAAATAAGTATTGATGGTAAAATGGGTTTGTAATTTTGTTGAAATGGAGGGATTTTTATTAAAAATAATGAAATTATAATATTTGATAATCAAAATGTCAAATTAGAAGTTAATATGCAGGATGAAACAGTGTGGCTTAATAGAGAGCAACTGGCTATTTTGTATGACAGAGATGTAAAAACTATTGGTAAGCATATTAATAATGCTTTAAAGGAAGAGTTAGATTCTTCAACTGTCGCAAAATTTGCGACAGTTCAAAAAGAAGGTAATAGAAATGTTACTAGAGATATTGAGTATTACAATTTAGACATGATAATAAGTGTAGGATACCGAGTTAAATCTCAAAATGGTATTATATTTAGAAGATGGGCAAATAAAATACTTAAAGATTTTATGATTAAGGGATATGCAGTAAATCAAAAGAGACTAGATTATTTGGAAAAAACTGTTAAATTGCTTGATATTGCTAATCGCGGAAATGAAAGATTTAATGGGGAAGAAGCTAAGGATATATTAAATGTTATTAATACATATTCTAAAGCTTTAGATTTATTGGACGATTATGATCATAAAACTTTGAGAAAAGTTAAAGGTAAAAATAGCGAAAAAGTTGTTACTTATGAAGATTGCATAAAAGTAATTAATAAGTTAAGATTTAACAATGAAAGTAGTTTATTTGCTTTAGAAAGAAATAGTAATTTTAAATCTATTATGGGGGATATTTATGCTTCTTTTGGGGGATGTGATGTTTATCCAACTATTGAAGAAAAAGCTTGTAATTTGCTTTATTTGACAGTTAAAAATCATGCGTTTATAGATGGTAATAAAAGAATAGCGGCAACAATATTTATATATTTTTTACAAGTAAATGGTATTTTATATAAAAATGCAATACAAGTTATTGATAATAATACTTTAGCTGCGATTACTCTTTTGATAGCAGAGTCTAATCCAAAAGAAAAAGATATACTTATTGATTTAGTAATGAATTTTTTAGTGTAAATAATTTTTAAACCCTAATTAATTTTAGTTTAAATTGGGGTTTATTATTTGTTATTTTTGTAATTACAAATAAGTTTTTCATAATTTTTTTCTTTTTGTTAATGATGTATATTTTAACATAAAATGGGCAATTTATAAAATTGGATTTTATGACTTGATTTTTTTATTATGGATGTTTATAATTATTATAATAGGAGATTGGTGTTAGATGAATAAAATTGAGAGAAAAAGTGATATTATTAAGATTGTTTGCTTATCTATTGTAATCGTGTGGATTATTTGTTTCTTTATTGATTATTTTAGAGCGAGACAGTCTAAAGATCCTTTATTTTGTATTTCAGAAAGCACCAAAGAATATGACGATGGAACGGTTTATTCTTGTGTTGGTTTAGGATATAAAATGTATAGATATAATCGTTCTAGTATTGCGACTAATTTGGAGTTTGGACCATTTTTTATTAAAGAAAGAACAAAATAGGTTCTTTTTAATTGATTTAGATAAAAATAGAGGTTATAATTAATTAGGTGGTTATAAATGTTAAATAAAAAAGGTTGGGGACTTCAGGAAATGTTAATACTATCTGGAGTTTTAGTATTATTTTTAATTATAGCGATATATTTTATTTATAAATTATATTCTGAGATAGGAAATGAATTTAATGATGATTATTATGTAAAAATAGAAACAAATTTAGAGAAGAATGCTTTAATATATTTAGAAGAAGATTATAACGATATACTTACTAATGATGATGTTACAATTGATGCGGCAGTTTTAGAAGAATATGGTTTAGGGGTAGATATGAATGATAAATTGGGGAAAAGTTGTTCAGGATATATTATTGCAAATAAAAGTATGGGAAAAATAAATGTTAAAGCGTATATTAATTGTAGTGGTTATGAAACAGATGGATATGAGGAATGGAGAGATAATTAGATGAACAAAACTAAAATGCTATTTGGGGTATGGGCTTTTATTGTAATTGTGCTTATAGGATTGTTAACTTTAATTGGTTATATGCTTAAAAATAACAAAGAGGAGTATATAGAAATAGAAGAAGAATTAAGAGAAGCTGCTCAAAAATATGTTTTAGATAATGGTGATTATCCTGACCTTGGAAATGAACTTAAATTAACGAGTAAAGATTTATATGAAGCGGCTTATTTAGATCGTGATGATTTAGAAAACAATGGAGATAGCTGTGATGGTTATGTAATAGTTTATACAGATAATATCGTTAAATATAAGGCTTACATTAAATGTAAAAATTATATGTCTAAAGGATATCAAGAATAATTTAGAGTTAAAAAAAATTGGATGTTTTAGTTTATCCAATTTTTTATTCTGTTCTTAAGGCTTCAACAGGGTCTTTTTTACTTGCCATTTTAGCAGGAATAAGTCCGGCAATAACGGTTAAAAATATGCTTATTATTATTAATATGAGAGCTCCAATGATTGGTAATTTGGATATACCAGAAATATCGGTTAAACTTTTAATAATCATATTAATTGGTATATTTAGAATAATTGTAACAATTATTCCAAGTATACCAGCAGAAGCACCAACAATGAGAGTTTCGGCATTAAAGACGCGGGATATATCTTTTTTAGATGCACCAATACTTCGTAAAATACCTATTTCTTTAGTTCTTTCTAGGACAGAGATATAAGTAATAATACCTATCATTATAGAAGATACTATTAGAGATATACTAACAAAAGCCATTAAAACATAACTAATAATGTTTATAATATTAGATGCTCCACTCATCATGACGGCAATAAAATCAGTATATGTTATTTGGTTTTCTTCAGTATTATCAGAATTATATTCTTTAATTAAGTTATTTAAGGCTTCTTTAGAATCAAAATCTTTAGCATAAATATTGATGGTGCTAGGATGTTCTAAATCAACTACTCCTAATTTTTCAAGATTAGTTTCATAAGTTGCTTCGGCATTTTCTTGGTAGTTTTTAATTAATTCTGCAAGTTCTAATTCCGAAAGACTTTGTAAATACATTTTTTCTTCAGCACTTAAGTTATTAATATTAAATTTTTCATTAGAAAATTCTTTGTTAGTAAAAATATTAATGTTTGGTTTATTTAATTGTTCTTTAGCTATATCTGTATTATTTATTTGATTAATAATATATTTTGTTAAATCTGATGTATACATAATACCACCATAATTATTACCACTTGATAAAGTGTCTTCTTTTGGTCTTATAATACCAACAATTTTTAGCTCTAAAGCATTTTTTAATATTTTATTTAAATATTTTTCGTCAGAACTTTTATCAATCCATAAATTCCCATTTTTTTCATAATAATCAGTGTTTAGTAATACTTTAAATTTGAGATTTAATAATTCATCATAGGTATAAGTTAGTTCTTTTAGTTCTTCTATTTTTTCACCTTTTAATATTGAATTATATTTATTGACTAAGTCTTCACTGTCAAGAAGACCAATTGAATATAATGTGTAATCACTTATTTCATTATTTTTATTAACGGCAATAACTATTTCATTATAGTTTTCAGGAAGATTACCAGCTAAAATATCATATTGTTCTTTTAATAATTCTTTATTATCTAACATTTCACTGAAAGCATAATATGAACTCATTCCTCCACTAAATAAATCACTCATATTATTCATGGTGGTCATACCTAGTTTATCAACGATTTGGTCAGGATTAACTTGAGTATATGTTTTATCCTCATTTTCTTTATAAATATTTAAATCTAAATTATAGGAATATTGAATATTATTCATATATTTATTAAATTCTTGTTGATTTTGATTAATATATTTTTTAAATTCATAAAGATTATTGGTTTTGGCACCATTGCTCATTAGAGATAACATATTGTTAGTAACATTTAGGGAATGTACTTTATTATCATTATGAGGGGTATTTTCATACATATTGGAAGATGCAGTTTCAAGTAATTTTCCGGTATCCATGGTTTTTTCTTGTAAAGTTATAGGGTAACTTGACAGAGTATCTTCTTCTACATTGTCGATGTATTTTTGCATACCACTGGATAGAGATAGTATTAATGCGATTCCAATAATACCAATAGAGCCAGCAAAAGCAGTTAAAATAGTACGGCCTTTTTTAGTTAGTAGATTATTTAAACTTAAAGATAAAGCTGTTAAAAATGACATGTTGGTTTTACCTATTTTATTTTCA
>CANPYU010000187.1 GCA_947588665.1 uncultured Bacilli bacterium
CCAGTTGGTCCTGTAGGTCCTGTTGGACCCGTTGGGCCTGTTGCTCCGATAGGGCCGGTATCTCCTGTTGGTCCTGTTGGACCTGTAAGTCCGGTTGGTCCCGTTGGGCCGGTTGCTCCGATAGGGCCGGTATCTCCTGTTGGCCCTGTAAGTCCGGTTGTAAACCTTTAAAAGTGGCACAACTAATTATATGGACATTGTACTTTATAATAAATATCGATATTACCATTTTCGCTTAAATAAATTACATCAATCAAATTTAATATAATTAATCTATTAGAATTTAACGAAAAAAAGTTATTAATAATATTATCATAATCTTCTTTTGTAGTCTTGTTTTTAACTTCTTTTAAATTGTCACTATAACGTTTTATTTTCTTTTTTTCATATTCAAGAGTTTCATATTTATTTTTTGTTATATTTTGATATTGTTCTTTAGTAATAATACCTTCTAATTTATCATTATATATTTCATTAATTTGCTTTTCTAATTTTGTTATTTCTTGATAACTTTTATTTATATTATTTTTAATATTATTAATTGCTTGATTATTTTGTTGATAATTATTTAACATTTCTATTAAATTATTTTTGTTAATGTACTTAAAACATTCTTTATTAATATTTGTTAAAACTAATTTTTCTAAATCTTTATAATTAAATCTATGAGCTGTGCAAACATTTTTCTTACTACCATATTTTCGATAATAATTACAAACTGTATAACATTTTTTTCGCTTGGGATATGTTTGGATACTAATACTATGACCACATTCTTTACATTTTATTAAGCCTTTTAAAAGATAATCATAAGATTTAATAGTTTTATTTTTATTTGTTTTAAATAATAATTGTACATTATTAAAAGTATTATTATCGATTATGGGTTCATGAGTATTTTTAACAATATCCCATTGGGTTTTAGGTAAATAAATTATTTTCTTTGATTTATGATTTAATCTTGTGGTTTTACCTTGAATCATATGGCCGAGATACATTTCATTTTTTAAAATGGATTTTATAGTATTGTTAGACCATAAATTAACATTTAACTTTCTTTTGTTTTTTTTAATAACAGTAGGAAGTGGAACCTTTTCATTTATAAGTATTTTAGCAATTTTATCAGGACTTTTATTCTCTAAAGCTAAATTAAATATTCTTTGTACTATTTCTTTACCTTTTTCATCAATTAAAAAATGATATTTATTTTGAGGGTCTTTTTTATAGCCAAGCGGTGGCTCGCCCCCTGTCCATTTTCCTTCTTTTCGATATTCTTTAAATGTTTTTTTGATTTTTTTGGAAGTTTGTCTTGCAAAGTTTTCATTACTCCAATTTATAATTGGGGCAATTTCATTACTCACTGAATCTACATAAGTATCTATGTTTTCCATCACAGATACATAACGAACATTGTGTTCTGGAAACCATTTTTCAAGATAATCATCTGTTTGAATATGATCTCTTCCCAGTCTTGATAAATCTTTAGTAATGACCATATTGGCTTCTTTTTGCTCAATTAATTTTACAAGTTTATTAAAATCTTCTCGGTTAAAAGTTGTACCTGAAACTCCATCATCTTTTAAAATAGCAACTTCAATAAATTTACAATTGAGATAAATTCTTTTTTCTTCTTCTATATAATTTTGACATACTTTTATTTGATTTTTTATACTTCTACTTTGATCTTCACGACTTTTTCCTTGTTCTTCTTTGGATAATCTAGCATAAATAACATAATTTATAACATTAACCAATCTTAAAAAGTTATCATACATTTTACCAATTCCTAATGTTTTTCAATAGAACTTTTTAATAATTCTTCTATTATTTTGGTTATGTTTTCGCCATTTTCTTTAAAGTGATTAACAACTTTCATTATTACCTCCTTAGTAAATTTTATTCTTAAAAAAGAATTTTTAACGCAAAAAAAGAAAGATAGTTTAAATTTTATCTTTCTTAATTTAACATTAATTGAATGGTTCGTATACAGCTTCGTAACCTTTTATATCGATTTCGTTACCACCAGATATATAGGTAACATCATAAGGTTTCCATCCTACAAATTTGTATCCTGCTTTAGCTTTTGGAGCACTTATTGTAATTGGAGATTCATAATCAGATCTACGACCTTCTAAGATAACAGCATCATTTCCTGCTTTCATATATCCAGAGAAACCTTCAGCTTTATTTAAATCGACTTTAAATTCAATAAACCAAATCTGTCCATCTTTAACACCAGAAGGTTTACTTACTTTAATTGTTGAATTTTTTTCGGTAATATTACCAGTATTTTTTACTTTTCTTTGAGCTTCGCTTAATTCTTGTCTATATTCAGTTATTGATGGTGTATCTGTAAAATCATATAGTTTATCGAAACTGGCATCAGGATCATAAGGTTTGTTAACTTCTTCACTTTGTCTTCGGATATCTTCTTCCCAAGCTTCACGCTCTTGTCTTTTTCTTTCTTCTTCAGCAGCTTTCTGTGCAGCTTCTTCCTCTCTTTTAGCTTTAGCTTCTGCATCTGCTTTGGCTTTTTCTTCTGCTTCTTTTGCTTTAGTTTCAGCATCTCTTGCTAAAGCTTCTTGAATTTTTTGCCATTGTTCATCAGTTAAGCTTCTACTAGAGTTAGAGTTAGACTCAGTCGCTGTTGTTGATTTTTTAGTTGTAGTTTTAGATTGAGATGTTTGTTTTTTTGTAGTACTAGATTGATTTTCAGTTGCTGACTTATTAGTAGATTTTGCTTCTTCTTTTACAACTTCTTTTGGTTCTTCAACCTTCTTTGTCTCTTTAACTTGTTCTTGTTTAACAACAGTTTCAGCTTCTTTTTTTACTTGTGTTTCGACTACTTTTTTATTATCTTCAGCTTTCTTTACATTATTTAAAGCTTCAGTTTTGTTATCTTCGGCTTTTTTAATATTTTCGATAGCTATTTCAGTTTTAGCTTCTGCAGCTTTTTTAGTACTTTTAGCTGCTTTAATTTCTTTTTCCACAGCTTTTACTTTTGCTTCTGCTGCTTTTCTTTCTACTTCAGTTTTAGCTGATTTTACTTGAGCTTCAGCTTCTTCTTTAGCTTTTTCAGCTTTTTCGATAGCTTCAGTTGCTTTTTTAACTTCAACTTCCGCTTCTTCTTTCGCATTTGTAGCTTCAGTTAATTCTTGATCTGCTTCTTCTACTTTTGCTTGGGCTTCTTTAACTTGATTTTCGGCTTCTTCTAAGATATTCGCTGTTTTTAATTCGCCAACATCATTCACTATAAGTGATTGTTCAGTTTTAAAGAAATTATTTTTAATAGCAAATACACATCCGAATGCAGTTACAACCCCAGAAGCAATAAGTAAATTTTTAATTGTCTTTTTCATTATCTATACCCTCTTTCTTTACTTATATTATATACTATTATATGCAATATGTAAAGCTTTACAATATATATTTACATCCAATTTTTGGTAAAATAAAAAGTGCCACTTTTAATGGTTGGCAGTTGGTCCTGTAGGGCCGGTAGATCCAGTTGCTCCAGTAGGACCAATTGTACCTATTCCAGGAAGGCCTTGAGGACCAGTTGCTCCGGTTGGGCCAGTAGGACCTGTAGATCCAGTTGCACCTGTTGGACCTATTAATCCTGGTAAACCTTGAGGGCCGGTTGCTCCGGTTGCACCAGTTGGTCCAGTTGGACCTGTCGCGCCAGTTGCTCCCGCAGCACCAGTTGGGCCGG
>CANPYU010000188.1 GCA_947588665.1 uncultured Bacilli bacterium
ATATAAAATAAATTTTGTTCAAGATTTCATGACAATGTGTGCCTTGAACGTAGTGAAAGGAATGTGAGGTTTAAATGGAAACTGTACAAAAGATAGCTTTAATTTTTACAATTATTGGAGCAATTAACTGGGGATTAATTGGGTTCTTTGATTTCAATTTAGTTGCTAGTTTATTTGAGGAAGCTTCAATAGTTTCAAGAATTATCTATGCTATTGTAGGTGTATGTGGTATTATTAATATAATGTTATTATTTTATCATATAGAAAAAGACCCTAGATAGGTCTTAAAGTGATGCTTAGGCATCTTTTTTTCTGAGTAAAATTGTAGATTGAGGAAATTTAATTATAATATTTGAAATTAAATAGTTGTTTATTTCAGAGCTAAAGTCATAGCCTAATTGTTTTAATGAGGTGACAAATTCTTTTTCATCAACAAAAAATAAAGGAGAGGTGTATTTTTTTTCTTCTTGATTATTTGTTGAAAAATCCATGATTATTGGTAAAATATCTTTAAAAATGTGGATTGTTTTATTTTCTTTGGCATTTTCTAGATCTTCTTCTGGTATTATTATTAATGGTTGAAAATTAACAGTTAGAGTATCAAAATTATGATTGTTTTCTAAATTATTTTGAACTATTTTGGCTAATGTATTTTCAAAATAATTAACTGCGGATACAGTATTTAATTCATTAATTATTGTTCTTTTATTATAACAATGATTTTTTAATATTTCTTTACTTTCTGTATTAATAATAACATATCTTATTTTTAGAGTAGCAAGCTCATTATATAAGGCAATTAATTCTTCTTTTTTCATTTATAGTCCTCTTTTCTAGAACATATTATATATTAGTTTTTAGTTAGGAGCAAGTTATAAATTCATTTTTTTTATTAAATTTTTGCTATGAGCTATTTTTAGATAACCCATATAACTTGCTTTTACTTGATTATAGTTTGGTGCGTTTATTTTTTTTAATTTACGCATTTTCTTTTTAATACGTCTTTTAGTTTGGGGATTTATTTTAATAATTAAACGTTTTCCTTTTAATAAAAATTGATAACCAAGGAAAT
Source organism: uncultured Bacilli bacterium (assembly GCA_947588665.1). The sequence goes on from CANPYU010000188.1 coordinate 1,073, forward strand.
TAAAACCATGATTTAAATCATAAATGTTAGTTTTTTTATTAAGTTCGAGTTTAAATTCTTGGAGTTTTACTTCTATTAGTTTCTTTATTTGCTTTAGTTTTTCTTTTTCAGGATGAAATATTATAAAATCGTCCATATATCTTACATAATATTTACAATGAAGTTTTTCTTTAATATAATGATCTAAATCATTTAGAAAAAAAATAGCTAATAATTGGGATGTCATATTGCCAATAGGCAAGCCTTTTCCTTTAGGATATGTGGGGATACGATTAAGTTCGGCAATTTTTGCTTCTTTATCTAAAATATTGAGACTTTTTATGCGAGTTATTTCTTTATTGACCACTTGTTTAATTCCTTTATTTATATAATCTTCGTCTGTTGAATTTATAATGTTAATAACTAGATTTAATATATCTGGATCTTTAATAAATCTTTTTATTTTTTCTAAAATTAATTCATGGTCGATACTATAAAAATATTTTTTAATATCACATTTTAAAACATAGACTTTATCATAATTTAATTTAAGTTTGTTTATATATAATTTAACATATCTAAGTCCTTCTTTAGTCCCCTTTCCTTTTCTGGTTGCTACATTTTGAGGAAGAAGATAGGGAGTTATGCCTGGGGATAATACATATTTACTTATCAAATGATTAATAACTTTGTCACTCATTATTTCACTCATAATAATGCGATATTTAGGTTCATGAACTAAAAAAATGTTATAATGACTATGTTTATAATTTTTATTTTTTAATACTGTTAAAATACTAATAATATTAGCAGAATAGAATAATTCAAATTTATGAAGTTTACCTCGGTTTTTGGTATTAGAACGTATTATATTATACATCTCTTTTATTTTATCGATGTCTATTAAATCATCATATTTAACATTTAAGGCCATTTTTCACTAGTCCATATGTAATCTTGCGAATTTCAATTATAAATAAAGATATAGATTCAAATTTTTTCTTACTAATAATTCTTTTTTCAAATGAAGTTGCGATATAATAATCTAACATCGATAATTTAATAATTAAATCTTTTAAATATTTCATTTTAATACGTTCAATATCATTTATGCTATAAGAAAATATAAGTTCAATAATTTCATACATGGTTCTTTCAATATTTTGTTTTAAAACTACTTCACTTCGAGGATAGTTTATTAATTGCTTGTTAATATAATTAATAGTTTTTTTACTATTATTTAAAAGAGCAAAATTAGAGTTCATCGACAAACTCCTTAATTAAACGATAATTTGCTTCTTCTTTTTTTACTTTTAATTCTATTGAAGACATAAGATTATTTAACTTATTTGTAATTAACATACTATTTTTAGCTTCTATAAGTTTTTCTTGGTATTGATTTGAATTTTTTGATTCTAAAATATAAGCATAGTCATCTATTATTTCAATTAGATTAACATTATTACGATTTAAAACACTTTTAACTTTAGCTTTGGCAGTAATGGGAAAGCCAACTTTATTTTCTCTTATTTGATAATTAAAGAGATATTTTAGAATATAGGCATCTTCTTCAAAAGTGTAATAAAAATTACCAGATTTAACAAGTATTACATAATCTTGATATTTACTTTTAAATTTTACATATTTATCAACTGTTTTCATATTAATCCCTCCCACAATTTTGTAGTTAAGATAAATACTGCTAATCATAACTAGATAAATATATGATAAAATTAACTTTATGTTTATCATAATTGTGTATACTATAAATATATATTAGAAGTCGTTTTTTGTCAACTAAATTGTTTCCTTTTAGTAAACTTTTTAGGGCTATTATCAAGCATATTTATTGGTTATTAATATTGTTGATAATTATTTATTTTTATAATTTATTTTACTATATTCTATACCTTTTAAAGCGTCTTCTAAAGTATCAGATGTAAACAAAAATAAATTATTATGACAGAAGTGAGCCGTTTTAATACCACTTATTTTTTGTAATTCTTGATTTCTTAGACCTGCCCAGTTTTTATTAAATGGTATTTTGGATTGAAAGCCTTTATAGTGCGTAGGAATTGTATGTGCAGCATAACAATCACGATGGGATGGATATATGACAAAATCAACATTTAAATTAAGATAAAAGATTGCAAATTCATATGGAATGTAAGTATCTAAAATTAAGATATTATCCTTTATCTCAGGTATTTTCTTTTTTATTATTTCTATTGCTTCTACTTTTTTTATACTATTTTTAATAATTAAATCAAATAGAGTAGATGCATATTTAACTGCATTTTTGAAGCATGAATCTTCATCTTCATTATCTTCAGGACGAAATAATTCGATAATATCTGATATAGTATAAATATTAAAAGCACTTTCAAGATTAAATTCACCATTATCGATTGCATCTATTTGATTTATGAGTAAATAATCTATAACTTTAAATGTTTCTTCAGGGTTTGGTACTTGTATTTTATTTAGGTATTTTAAGCCAGATTCTTGCCATAAAAGGCCAAAACTACAGTAATGGATACCATTAGGCCTTTTTTCGTTATAGCCAGCTTCATGATGATCAAATTTGCCTAATCCTATATCGTAGGCTAGTTTAGTTTTATCATCTTGATATTCTTTTAGACGAATTAGAGTAATATTGTCATATAGTTTTTCTAAAAATACTGTTGAAAAAACATCATCAGCATGGAAGTTGCCAGCATGAGTAACAAAGTTTGCTTTATTTAAATCTTTAGTTATAGTTAACATATTATCATTCCTTTAGTTTATTATATAAAACTTTGTTATAATTAACAAGAGATATTTTGGCAATTTAAAATACGAGGAGAGACCTCGCATGGAATTTAATCTTGCCTAAATATATAAGTTAGAGCAACTTAGGCAAGTAATTGTTTATTGGACTATGTATGGATTTTCTATAGTTCCCCATTCAGCTTGTTCATTACTTTTTTCAAATAAAATATTAGCTTGCAAATTAATCACAGGCTTAATAGTATTACTAACATTTACACTATTACCCCCAATTCTTCCTTTAGAGTTTATTATAAATACTCCAGCATATAAAGTATTTTTACTAACTATAAATGGAGACATGGTCCAGTAAGCATTTCCTGAATATAACCAATATCCATAGTTATCTACTCCACCAAATCCTCCTGCAAGTATTGCTTCATCACTTGTTATTAACCCAATCGGATATATTAATTTTCCATTTCCATTTTCATTTTCTTCTTCATATTTTGTAAACAAATCTCTTCCTTTATTTGCACACTTTAATGTTACTTCTTGCTTCTGAATGTTATAATTATCAGTTCTTCCCCCAGGAGCATAAAATACAGCATTTTTACCGTATGCATTTTTTCCATATCCTTCAAATGATTTGGAAGCTATAGTTCTATCATTACAAAAACCAGTCGTATTGTCTAAATACTTCTCGTAATTTTTTAAATTACTATTACTATACCATTTTTCTAAAGATAACAATATATCACTTTTTATATTATTTTCATGGGCTTGTTCATAACTTGTTGTTATTCCTGGTAAAGTTTCATTATTCCAACTTCCACTTTTAGCAATTCCATACATAAATCCAACATATTTATTATCATTAACATATGAATTATATGCTCCTTTTAAATCATTATCTGACATCCACCTACCATCATTTGGTAAGTTTATACCATTATAAATTAATCTAATTGTTCCATTTCCATTTATTCGGATGATGCGCCAATATTCCGTACCTATTTTAACCCAATTATTATTTACTGTTCCTCTATAATAATAGCTTATCCCATCATCATCTTCAATCTCATATATTCCATTGTTGAAATCGCTACAATTTGCACCATCTATATTATGATTTTCAGCATTTGTCTTTTCATCACAACTTGTGCCATAAAATGTATCTCCTAATGAACCATTTGATTTTAATCCTAAATATTTTAGTGTTAAAGTAGATTGTCCTTCATCAAAATATAAATAACATTTAGTCCCTCTTTTAGTTATATCTATACTTACTTTACCATTTTTATAAAGCATATTATTTTTTAATTTCTGTTCATTATTGGGTTCAGTGCAATAACTTTTTTCTGTATTTAATGAATAACCACTTTTAGGAACACTACTAATTTGTTCATAGTTATTATCAGAAATATTATCTACTTGTTGATACATAGCAATTACATTTAAATCTGCTAAACTATAATTTACTTTCCCATTAACTATTTGTACACTCTCTGTTACCTGATACTTCGCTTTAGTCATAAATAAATTAATGGTTATTATCAGCAATATGGCTATAATAAATCCTGATATAAATATTATTTTATTATTGTTATATCCATTTAACTTTTCGAATTTCATTTTATACTCCTTCTAATTGTTAATTATATTGTATATTTCTAATGTATATTTGTATTATAGCATACTACCATTTGTTGTACAACTATTTAAAGTATATTATTTTAAAAAAATTATAGGATAATTATGGTGGTGGTATATTTATGATTAATGATAAGAATAATAATGATTATATATATTTTTGGATTGGTAAGAATATAGCTAAGCAAAGAAAGCTTAAAGGATGGACACAACGAGAGCTTGCAGAAAAATGTAATTTTACTACTACTTTTATTTCTAATATCGAAAATAATTCATTGCAAACTTTTTCTTTAAATACTTTTTATTATATAGCTAGAGTTTTAGAAGTTCATCCTAAAGTTCTATTAGAGGATTTAGACTAATTTTTGGCGAATATTGCCGAACGATTTTTTTGACAAATTCTGTTTTTGGTTTAGAATAGAATTGAACATTTAATGCGGGTGTTTTTCCTTTTCATTTGTTCTTCCTTACTGTTAAGGGGGTTTTATGAATAGGAGGCATTAGGTCATGATAGAAGAGATTTTATCTGTGATATTATTGTTTTTAACTATAAAAAAGACACTTATCTTCATCAGTATTGATATAAAGATAAATGTCAATAAATTAAAATAAATTTGTAGGCATTTGTTCTTAAATGTTCTACATTTTGATTTTAACATAAAAATGGATATAAAGTAAATATTTATCTATTATTTTTGTAAACTAATATTTGATCTGGTAATAAATAAATCGTTTTGTTATAATTAAGCATGCCATCGATGTCTGTTCTAAATGCATCTGTAACACCACTTAAAGTATCCCCTTCTCCAGTTATATAATAGCTATATCCACTTTTAGGGATCATTAACTCTTGGCCTGGATATATATATTCATTATCTTTAATTCCATTGATGGTGGCTAGTAATTTGGGATTTATATTATATTTTCGAGATATTTCATATAAATTATCTCCTTTTTCAATTGTATAATAAGTAAAATAAGTATCGTTCAATTTTATCACTCCTAGTATAGGATATGATAAAAGTCTAATTTGGTTAATTAATATAAATCATATTTTCATAATTAAAATTCCATTCGAAATATTTAAGTAATAAACTTTCTCCTTTTATTGGACTAAAATGATATAATGAATCTTCTTTTAAATAAAATATATCTTCATTATTAATTTTAACTATACTCTTAACATTGGTCGCAATAAATGTTTTAATTTTTTTATTTTGATAGTTTAAATATAAATTAGTATTTTCTAAAGAGTAATTATAATTGGTATTATATGTAAATTCTTTTTTTTGGTTTATTAATGTTTTTATGTTGGCTTTTTCCCATTTTCCGGCATTTAAAAATTTGGCTTTTATTTTTTCTAAATTTCCATTCTTAGCATTAAATTCATACATACATTTTTCTTTAGGATCAACAATATATATTTTATTATTTTCATAACCTGGGAAATAACTGTCAAAATAAATATCATGATCTAAAGAATGTTTTTTTAATTTGCCAGTTTTTAATTCTATAGTATAAAAATTATTAAAAGTATAGTTAGAGTCATAATCCGCTATAACTAAATAGTCAGTAGTATAACCAATTAAATTAACTGTATATAGTTCTTTTTCTAAAATATTTATTTTAGTATTTTGGTTAGAGTTGAGATAATAAAATCCATCATAATTCCAAATATAATAATTATAATCATTACTATATATATCTATATCTTGATATGTTGTAATTTTTTTAGAGTTAGGGTAAAACTTTGAGGCTATTTTTTCTTTTAAATTATTATTTACTAAAGAGAAGTGAGTATTTTTTTTATTATCATAACAAAGAGGCATAAATTCAAAACTATCGCCTTTAGGAATTAAACAAAAGTTATCATTATCTTCAATTATTTGAATATCTTTAATAAATTTGCGATGTTCTTTATAAGGCGAATTAAATAATAAATCTAAATTAATATTTTTATAGCTAAAATTAAAGTAATAGCTTTTGGTTTTTTTGTTATAACTTTCTGTAATAGCTATTTTATTTATATTATATGTCTTGGTATAATTTTTTGGTTTTATTAAAAATATTAAAAAAAGAATAAATATTGCTACAATAATTAATTGAAAGACTTTAAGCTTTTTCATAGATTACATACTTTCTTCTAATTTTTTAGCATACTTTTTCTTTTCTTCCATCATGAATTCGGTAATTTCAGTTTCTATTTCTCTTAAAGAATCTTTGGCAAGATTAGTAATTACCACCACTTCTTTTACTGTATCAATTGTAATTTTGCCCCATATTAAACCTTGATATACTTGCATATCGTTATATAAATCTGGCGTAATGCTACTTAAGAAATAACCCCACACAACTCTTTTTTGGCCAATTAAAATTCGTTTATTGGTAAGAGCTATAACAGCGGTAGAAGTTAAATCATAGAATTTGTCATTTTTTTGACCGGCAAAAGCATATAAGACTTTTTCGCCAGGATTTAAGTGCTGTTCTATAACATCAGCATGTTTTTTTAGGCGCCACCAAGTGACTCCTCCAGGAAATTTTTTTTTGTATAAAGTTACATGATCATATACTTGGCCCATAATTATCACCACTTCTTTATTTTATAATAAAATATATTATTTGACAAGATATTTTAAAAGTTATTTAAAGATGCGATCATATAATTTATACATATATTGAACAGAACTTTCTAAAAAGAAATAGTGAGGAATATAAAATAAAAGAAAAATGATACCAATAGTAAAAGGTATTAAAAAATAATAACTAATCATGCCTAAACTAAAAAATATTAATGTATAAATAACATAAAATAAAGTTACTAGTAAATGGATTAAACGTTCATGGGCAAAATAAGTTATTTTATCTTTAAATATTAGTTGCTCTTCTTTTGTTAATTTTCCTTTTTCTAATTTGCTTTCTATTTCTTGAATATAGTCTTTTATATATTTTTTCATATAGCCTCCAATTATTATAAGTATATCACTTTTGTATCATTTTTTATAGATAAAATGTTAATATTTATATGTTGCTAAACTTTAGATTAAGAGTTATAATTAGGTTATGCAGATATAGTTTAATGGTTAGAATATAAGCTTCCCAAGCTTAGGATACGAGTTCGATTCTCGCTATCTGCTCCAGTGACGAGTCTGTTCGAACTTTTAGGTTTGAACTTAATATAAATATCAACTCTAAATGGGTTGATTTTTTGTTTGTAGAAAAATCATCCTTATAGAAAGGATGTGCTATATGTTTAATATTTCTACTAAAAAATTAGATATTGAGGAGAATTTAAAACAACGTATCATGTTTATTTGTGAGTTTTGTCATGTTAAGCCCCAAATCATAAATGGTAATCTACACAGAATTGATAAAACTAACCTTTCATATGTTGAACCTCATAAAATAATTATTAAAAATAAAACATTTCTAATTTTCAATTATTCTACCGATGTTTATATTAATAATTTAACTAACAAAATTAAACTTGTAGAATTAGAAGACTATATCAAAAATATGTCCTAAAATACTTTGCTAAAGCTTTAATTTTGTAATAATAAATTTAAAATTCCAGTGTTTTTCCAGTAAAATTCCAGTAATTTTCCAGAGAAATGCCATTAAATTGCCATTGTTTTTCCAGTCAAATATGTTTAAAATATGTATGCTACGAGAAATATAAAAAATTTATTATTGCAAAAGAAGCGATTTCTTTTGCTTTTTTATTTATTAAAAGGAGGCTGAGTATGAGTGAAGAAAAGAAAAAATGTGGACTATATTTAAGAGTTTCAACTGAAGATCAAGCTCGTGAGGGTTTTAGTTTAC
>CANPYU010000189.1 GCA_947588665.1 uncultured Bacilli bacterium
AAGTCTCATTTCTCCCTTTATTTATAAGGGCTAATGAGATTTTTTGCATTCTACAACTGTCAAACTTAAGATTATAACAAAATTATTTAAACTTTTATATTGAAAATATATTTTTATAAAAAAATAAAATTTTAATACCTAATTATTACCTAAAATTGTAAGAAAAAAATTATTACTTACTATTTAGGCTTCATAAAACTTAGAAAAAAGCAAAAATGAGAAAGCTTTCGCTTTCTCTTCAGGGGCTGAATATATATACATATAAAATAAATTATTGTCTATTATTTTCTTATATTTTAAGCATTTTAAAATTAAATCTATTTATAAAAAATTAAATAATCTTATCAAATTTTACTATTTGGGTACCTAATAATAACAATACTACTTAATAATTCTTTATTAAAAGAAAGGATTAAAATTATGGAATTAAATTATACTAAATATGGAGATTATTATTTACCTAATCTTATACTATCTGAAAAAGAAAATAAACCATTAAACAAATACGGTTTATTAAAACTTAATTATTTAAAACAATATAAAAAGTCTTTATATCAAGAACTATTGATGAAAGAAAAACTTAATGAATATCTTTTTTCAGTCAGTAATAATGCTTTAGACAAATTTGAATTTTTAATGAAGCAACTAATTAATAATGACTCAACTATTACAGAAAAATTAAAAGAAAAAGATCCATTACTTTGGACTCAAAAAATGAATAGTTTAAAAAGTATTGCTGATGAAATTATCTTAAAAGAAGATATATATGGTGATAGTAATGATTGATGATAAAGATATAACTGATGAAGAATTTGAAAGAAAATGGCTACCTTTTTTCAACAATTATAGTGAATATATACACGAATTTATCGTGCCAGAAGCAGTAGCTTTTTATCTAGCAAATGGATATATACGAAATTGCCTATCTCCTTGTTCTTTAACAAATCATATTAATTCAGCAATAGATGTATTTAACATAGTTTGTAATACAAACAAACTGCTTCCTGAAATAAAGAAAATATTAAGAATCAAATATAATCTAAAAATTGTAAAGAATAATCCATTAAAATTGAAAGATTTTATTAAAACTAAAAACACTATCTAACATTTTTGCTAAATAGTGTTTTTAAATTGAATTTTTCACTCATTTACCCACTTTCTTAATTAAATACAATTTGCTTAAGAATATCATCAAGTTGTTTCTCACAAAATACTTGAAACGGATTTTTTCTACCATTTAATAATAGAAAAAAATTGTTAGTAGATCTACGAGCACTATCCAATTCATATGCAATATAAAATAATGGATTCATAACTATCCTCCTTTCTAAAATACAAAAGCTATCATGTCTGAAAATGATAGCTTATTATAAACATTTTAATTTTAAAAGTTTATCCTTCTTCACCAATTTTAGACACGATTCTTCTAGATTTGATGAAATTTTAGCATACATTTATAATTCTGTCAAAATCGCCAGAATGACTTATATGAGAGTACTATTATTGTCTAGCAAGCACTGAATTTCTACTCCCGTACGAAATTCTTATGAGAATAACGCAATACTATTTAACAATTATACAATTATTTCCTTTGTAATTATTTTTCTAAATCATCTATATAATATAGTGGTGTAGAATAACTACTCAATAATGCACCTATATCACCTTTTTCATAAAACATTTCTCTTAATTTAAAATAGTTATAATCTATAAAATGAAACCCATCAATTTTTGTTTCAAAATTTTTAGTAACATATCTCACATTTCCAATGTTAATAATATTTTTTATCATTTCACTAAAAAACAGTATAAGCGTTATCTTGAAATCATATTCTACAAATACATTAGTAATACTAAATTTATATTGGGAATGTGATTTCTTACTCTCTAACATATATACAGAATCCCCCTCTTTTGATATTTCTTTACCAGTATTACTTTTAATCTTAATGCTGCCAAAACCAGTAAACATAGTTAGCCCATGCTTAAAAGAATTATATTCATTCATCTTTTGTAATTCTGTGGCACAAAATTTTATACTTTCTCTAATGTTTTCTATTTGTTGTTCTGTTAATAAATTTTCGCTCTTTGTTGATCCCAATAAAACTAATAGAATTGTATCATCACCATCAAATTTTTTGTTTAAATTTTCGAAATTCCCAGAAGCAATTTGTTTTAATTTTTTATGGTATTCAGCATTATCAATTGCAACAAGTTCTATTAAAGGAGAAGCTGCGAATGATGCATGTGAAATAAACAATCTCATAAAAGTTTCTAAACAATGGTAATAAGTTTCTACAATTTCAGATTTTACAAACAATTCTATTTTATTATTATCAAACTTTTCTTTTGTTTTAAAATTAAGTTTTCCTATTTCAAATTCTTTTGAAGATAATTTCTTTGCATAATTTTCGGAATTTGATATTAATTCTGATAAAAACGCTACTTTTTGCTCAAAATATTCCGTCATATAATCTCTATAAAACATCTTGTTAATTCCTTCTTCTTGTCCAGCAATTAAATTTTCTTTAGGACCTGGTATAGCCATGATAATTTCCTCCTTATTTTTAGTTAATATAAATATTATTATTATTTCGTTTTTTTCAGTTATTTATTTTCAAATTATATACATATTTAATTATATTTTCTATATAATAATTAAAGACATAGTTATTGACAAATATATAATATTTTGTTATATTAATTATGTCAAAAGCAATTTAATTTGCTTGGGGTTCGTGGTATCGCGGACGGTAAGAACTGGATAAACCAGTTCTTATTTTTTGGATTAAGGGAATGTTTTTATTCCTTTATTTTTATAATTAGGATATCCAACAATTTTATCTTCAAATATTAAGCATGCTTTATCTTTTGTATTTCTTTTTACAAACTTATGAATTGGATAAGAAAATAAATCTGTTATTTCTAATCCAACATAAGTAGAACTATATTCTTCATTCCATTTAGGATTAAAATATACCCCGCTTATTTTAGATTTTAGTTCTCTATTACTAATCTGTTTAGTACCTGTTTTATTAATAACTTTGCTTATATGTTCTAACAACTCTTTATCTTCATCTTTCCCTCTTGCTTCAAGCATAATAATACCTTTTTTCTTATTTTCAGTTTCATAAATGTATCTTTCTAACAGAAAGTCAAAAGCTACATTATAAACATTGTGAGTATAGCCTTTTTTTAAATATTCATATAAATTAATACTAATTGAAATAATTTTACATTGAATGTCTTTCATAGTATTAGATAAATCTATCATAAATTCATTGTAATTAATAATACTATCATTAAAGCAATTATCATGTTTTCTTATATCCCTAGAATGAAAACAAACTGCTTTTTCTTTATTTAATTTAGTATCATAAAACACTCCATTATTCCAATATTTATTTTTAAGTGTTTTAATTAGTTTTTTTGAATTTAAATATTGTTTTTTTGTAAAAATACAACCCGTAATAGTAAAATATTTATCATCTTCTGATAGTTCTTTTTCATTTGATATTTGCTTTAATACATAAGTTAAATTACTACTACTACCATTTTCATCTATACACATTACATAATCTATATCTTTACCAATAGATAAAAGTTTAGTAGGCTTATCATACCATTTTGACATTCTTTCACCTCATTTCAATTATTTATTTTTTTCAGTCAATGATTGATACATTTTCATTAATTCTGCAACACAGTCTGATTCAGATTTAATATTCCATTTTTTTCCGTAAGCTTCCCAAACAGCTATATCATTTTCTTGATGTGCTTTTCTTAAATCAGATGGCATTGTCAATTCATCATATAAATCAGCTAATGAACTATTTAAATATTTTTTTCTAATATCAAGTATATGCTGCGCTGTTTTTTCTATTTTTTCCTTTTGCTCTCTAGTAGGATTAGGCCAAGGGAACGTATTATATACCATTGTATTTGAATATCTATAATCAGATTTTAATCTTCCTGCAATAGTTCTTGTCCATGCCATATGAACATTTGAAGTAATTATTCCAAAAGTATAAATACTAGCATTATCTATAAAAAATAGTGCATTTGAATAAACCATTCCTTCAGGCATAAAACAAATAGGAATATATCTTCTATTAATTGAAGACACTACAGGTACCACAATACTTTTTGAATTAGGAACTTGAGCTTGAAAATACTTTGTTGGTGTATCTTTTAAAATGTTAGTAGAAGGGCTTTCGTTATTCGCTCTATAATTATACACAGATTGTACTCTTTTTCTTATTATTTTACTATTTCTCAATATTTGAGGAGGACAATTTTCTAAATATAAAGCAAAAATTGGAACCCCACCATTAATCAAATCATGAGCATTATAATATCTTCTAATATATTGTTTAATATCAGGTTCAATAATAATAGCATTTTTATATTCATCTTCAGTTAATATAAAATTACCACCATCAATTAATTGAGCTCCTTTTGTCATAGGTTCAACATTACATATTGGCTTTCCTATTTTATCAATAAACACTGATTGTGTTGGAGTCAAGTATTGATTAATGTTATCACATCTTTTTTGAATACCATTTTCATAAATATATTTTTCTGTTCTATCGAAGTATGAAAATCCAATGATTACACAATGAACATGTGCCTTTAATGATGCTTCACTATCCCATATAAATGTCCTATGAGCAAAATTAATTATTAATTTATGTGTCAACAAAAGCGGTTTCCAAATTGTTAATGCTTGCTCTCCTTGTGTTATTGAATTACTAGAAACAAAAGCACACTCTATTTTTGTATTTTTCATATACTCAGCTGCTTTAAAATACCAACTAGCTACATAATCCATTTGTTTAAATTTATCTACTGCAATTACTAATTTCATATCTTCTTTGTTAGAATTTGTCATTTCTTTCATTCCAATAAATGGAGGATTACCCATAATGTAATTACATTTAGTATTTGGAATAACATCATTCCAATCAATCCTTAAAGCATTTCCTTCTTTTATATTTTCATAAGTTTCTAATGGTAGAAAATCATCAATACTTACTTCACTTGACAATATTTTTTTTGTTTCTACCCACATTTGGGCTTCTGCTATCCAAAGTGCAGTTTTTGCAACTTTAACTGCAAAGTCATTTATTTCTATCCCATAAAATTGCTGAATTGAAACCTTTACTTCTCCACCAATGTTTAATGCAATAATTCCTTTACCAAGTTTCATTTCAATTGCTTCATTTTCTAATCTTCTTAAAGATAAATAAGTTTCTGTTAAAAAATTACCAGAACCACAAGCTGGATCTAAGAAATTAAGAGATGTAATATAATTTTGAAATTCAGATAATTTTTGATTTCTTATTTTTTCTTGCTTATAACTTTCAGCTTCATTTAATTTTTCTCTTAATTCATTTAAAAATAATGGATCAATTACTTTATGAATATTTTCAATAGATGTATAATGCATACCTCCAGCTCTTCTTGTTTCTGGATTTAATGTTGATTCAAAGACTGCTCCAAATATAGTTGGAGATATTTCAGACCAATCAAAGTCATCTGATGCTTTCGCTAAAAGAGTTTCTTTTATTTCTTCAGTAAAAGTTGGAATTTCTATATTTTCATTTGAAAATAATCCACCATTAACATAAGGAAATTGATTTAAATCTTCTTCTAAATATGGATCTCTTTTATCAAGAGGGGTATCTAATATTTTAAATAGTTTAATCAAATTTTCTCTCATTAATGTTAAATCGTTATATTTTGACAAATAATCGTGAAATACATTTTTCCTTCCAAATAATCCAGCATCTTCTGCATATAAACAAAATACTAATCTAACACAAAGTTCATTCAAATCTTTTTGAGATTGTTCATTAGATAAATCTTTATATTGTTTTGAAAAAGCATCATAAAGTTTTCCAACTAACTCACCAGCTTTAAAAGAAAGTTCTTCTTCTTTTTTTAAATGCTCATTTTTAGAATCTACTATGAATGATAATCTATAATATTCTTTTCCTAAATTTTTTAATAAAATCTCTTCTGGTTCACTATTCGGATTATTCATATCATAAACTAAAAATGATTTAAAATTACAAGTTATTACATATTTAGGATGTTTTGATACAGGTAATTCCATTATATATCTTTTAGCTTGTTGAAATGGATTTAATAATGAACCATCTGATTGCTTAATAGGTTTTCTTAAATCTTTATCAATAGATTTTTGCTCTATTAAAATTCTTGTTGATGGAATATATCCATCTATAAAACCTGTTGATTTATCAATATGTACAATATCTTCAAATTCAATAAAGTCAATTGGATTATTTATTCCTAAAACATTACCCAACAAATCTATCCAATATTTTTGAGATTCTCCCTTTTCATAACCTTTATCTTTCCATCTTTCAGCAAATTCTTTGGCTTTTTTCTTTTGTTCTAAATCAGTCATTTTTTCACTCCTTATTTTTAATATTATTAGGGTTTGGTACTCCACAAATAAATAGTGGGAGTGAGCCCCATATGCTGGCTAAGACAACTTTGTGACATAATGCCATTTGTAAGATACTCTACTATATAGAAAATATATCTGTCATAATGTCACTTTTGTATAAAATTTATAATATTTTCTTCTTTTTCAGCAAGTAATTTTATCAATCTTTAATTTCATATTTATTATTTTCTATTTATTAATTTACTTAATTTTTCTATTGATTTTGAATAATCTTTTATCTCATTATTAATTTTTTTATTATATTTATCTACTAGCTTTTCTAATTTTTTTATTTCTTTTCCCTGTAAACTATCTCCAATGTTCATTTTTTTACATCACAATTCTCTAATAATTCTTTCATTATTCTTCTAATTTGCAACTGTTCTTCTTCAGTTTCTATAATATCATCTATCATTATAACAGATGTATTATCAGTATGAATTGCAAAGCTATTATAATTATTACTAGTTACGGCTTTAATTTCTTCCTCATTATATTCAGCTAATTTCATTAATTTTGCTATATCAATTCTTAATACAACACTTAATTTCCTTAAAGATAATACATTAGGTTTCTTTCTTTCGCCTTTTTCAATTTTAGCAACAGTATTATTATCAATCCCTGTTCTTCTTGATAATTCACTTTGAGAGATACCTAGTTTTTTTCTAGCTTCCTTTACTACACTTGCTAAGGTTTCATCATTCATTATGGCACCTCTTTTATTTTAAATTCTTGTAATACATTTTTATTAATTTCTTGTAATCTATCCAATAATTTTTCAAATAAATTTACTCCAGATTTTCCATTAAATCTTAAACTACTATAATCATATTTTTTATTTTTACTTTCTGGATATCGTAATGCTTCATATAAATCTTCTGTTGAATTTATTTGATTCATTTTTTTAAATTCACCTATCACATCTTCTTGAAAATTATAAAAATCTTTTAATGATTTATAAATTTTTGTCTTATCACCATAAATATCCTTTAATATTAAAAGTGAATTTTCTAATTTATGATTATAATTTATTTCTTTTCCATTTATTAATAACAAACTTTTTATAAACAATTCAACGGTCTGAAAACTATTAAATAACGCTGGTACAAATAAGTATGCATCACTTTTCACTATTTTCTTATTAAAATCAAGTAATGCTTCCTCTTCACTAAATCCTGAACCTACACTCAAATTATCATTTTGAATAATAGTTTCTAATAAAATTTTTGATGTTTGGTAATACTGTGTAGCTAATACAAAAAATTTTTTTGCTCTATCATTCATAAATCACGCACCTCTATTAATAATTATAGCATACCTAATTAACATTATTCGACAATTTTCGACATTAAACAAAAATAAAAAGTAAAATATAAATCTTACTTTATTTTAGTTAATCTAACTTGAGTATACATAACTAATGAAATACATTGGTCCTTAGAAATTGTAAATGTATCTGTATCTCCAACATTCTTTAATTTAACATTCTTTATTGTAGTAGCAGCATCATAGCCATTTTCTTTATGAAGTTTTATAGTTTCTACAAAAAATTGTGCATTTTTAGTTATGGCTTCGGCCTTATATGTTCCTGCTGGTATGTAATAACGTATGTAGTCTTCACCATCAAACTTATCTTTTTTACCATATGTTCCTGCAGTCCCATCTTTCAAAATAATGCTTCCATCTTCTTTTTGTTCTTTACTCTGAATCTCTTTTCTAACAATCTCTTTCATTTGAGTACTTGTACCAACATATTTATCATTATTAACTATTAAGTATACAATGTTCCATCCATTTTTTTCTCTTTTAAACTCTATTGTAAATTTATGATCAATTTCAACATTTAATGCATTCTTTGCTTTAAAAGAACCACTTATTTGATATATATCATATCTTCTAGCATAACTATATTCAGTCCAATTAAATTTTGATGTATCAGGATATTTTATATGTGACTTAATCTTTTCCTCTGCTTTAACTTGTAAATCTACCCTTGTTGATGAATCAAATAGAAAATTATTTACATCAACAGGTTCATATCCGTCTAAATATATTTTATCTAATAAATTATTTGCAATAGTAATACTACTTACATCACCTTTATCCAGTGCATACAAAACAAAAGTATGTCCTTCATATAAGAAAGTATACCTAGGCCCACTATGCCAATCATCTTTCTTTTCTAAATCTTTTATTTTTGAAACATCCATATTTATTTGTTTACATGCATTTATAAAATTTGCTTTCAATGTCTCATTTGTTATTGCATTTAAATTATTAGAATCACCCTTATCTTCTAATTTATTTGATTCTTTCTTTTTTTCATTAGTTGAATTATTTTTTTCCTCTGTATTATTGCTTGAATCATTTCCCTTTTTAGAATCTTCATCATCTGATACAATACCCACTAATAGTAAAAAACCAAAAACACAAATTAAAATTATTGCCCATGTTGGCAATCCCTTTTTCTTTTGATTATTATAATTAAAATAATTATTTTGTGAACTCATAATTGGTGCTCCACATCCAGAACAAAAACTACCATTTCCCTGAATCATTTTTCCACATCTAGAACAATATCTATTCATATAGCATCACTCCATTCTTTTATTATATTATATCTAAAATAGATGATAATGTACATAATATAAATATTTATTGTAAATAAGAAAAAATTAACCTGTTTTTTTAGTATATTATTTAACAATCAACATAATTTACACATATAATTTATTAACTTATTCTATAATGACACACTATATCATTTCTCAATTATAATATATCATCTTAATAATATTTTTGATTAGGTTTAGCATGATGAATCACAAATGACAACCATTTTTATTTATTTTATCTGAAATTATTCCTATATTTTTTTTAAATATAACTATATCTCCACCTTGCAACTCTTTTATTTTTAAAATATCCATTGTTAGTACTAACGCATTATTATTAAAGAAAATTTTAACTCTCATAAAATCAATATTCTTATCTACCACTTTAATATCATATCTATCACGATTATTTATTATATCTTCATTAACTAAATTCACTAAATCATAACTGGCTTCTTTTAAACCAAATAATACAATATTAGTACATACACCAAATTCATCATCTGGATAACCAGTTGCATAATATTTACTTTTATATTTTTGTTTAGTTTTTATGTAATTCCTTACATTATTTAAAATATCAGTTTGATCATCAATACAATCTTCATCTTTATCTACTAAACTAGCATACGTTTTAATATCAAAATCAGTATTACTATATTTTTATGAGGAATATAATTAAAGATATATAAACTATAAATAATTAATAAAATGACTATAATTAACATAATAGATAAAACTAATACAATAAATAAAAAGCAGGAATTACCTCATACTCATATAGGGTATGAACACGAAGAATATGGTACAAAAAAACATCAGTAAAAGAAAGTAGACTGATTGATATAATACAGAAAGAGCGGTATAATTTTACTGGTGGGAGATAGTTTAAGCAGGAAAACCATAGTATCACGGTGCAAATCCGTGTTCTTACCAAAGACACTTGCAATAGTGTCTTTTTTTGTGCAATTAAAAGAGGTATTGATATGGAACTAAAACAATTTGAAAAATTATTGTAAAAAAAACAATAAATTTTATGGAAAAATAAGAGGTAAATAAGAGGTAAAATGATATTTTGAAAACATCAAATCGTAAAACTCATTGAAAAATAAGACAAAAATAGAGCTAACATTAAATGTTAGCTCATTCAGGGGGTTTTGGTTGTGTACTATCACATTTAAATCGTAATAGTACGGGCATGGAGTAACATGCCATTATTAGTGTATCGTATTTAATGCAATAAGTCAATTGACATTTTATTACATTTACATAAAAATATACGTAAATTTATGATATATTCTTAGATTTTTCAAGCATTTCTTCAATAAATAAAATTTTTTCACTATTTACATATTCTTTACTACTTAACACTTCTTTACTATCTTCTTTTGCTCTTAATAATATATTAAAATCTCTTTTAATATCAGCTAATTTAAATTGCATATCTCCACTTTGTCTTGTACCAAATAAATCTCCACTACCTCTTAATTTAAAATCCTCTTCACTTACTTTAAATCCATCACTAGTAGTAGTTAATACATTAAGTCTTTCAGCTTCCATATCACTTATAAGTACACAATAACTTTGTAAATCATTTCTACCTACTCTACCTCTTAATTGATGTAATTGAGATAAACCAAATCTATAACTATCAAATATAACCATTACAGTAGCATTCTTAACATCTACACCAACTTCTATTACAGTAGTACTAATTAATATACTAATTTCATTATTCTTAAACTTCTCCATTACTTCATCTTTTTCTTTAGATGACATCTTACCATGTAATATTCCAGTAGTACATATTTTAGAAAATGCTCTATCCATTTTATTTTTTAATTCATAAACATTTTCCATACTAGTATTTTCTGATTCTTCTATTAATGGAGCAATAACATATATTTGATGTTTACTCTTTAATTCTTTATACATTAAATCTAATACATCTTTTATCTGCTTATTATTTTTTAATATAGTAATTATTTCTTTTCTTCCACTTGGTCTAGTATGAATACTAGATATATCCATATCTCCATATAGTGTAATAGCATATGTTCTAGGTATTGGTGTAGCACTCAAATATAATATATCAGGTGTTATACCTTTATTTTTTAAACTACTTCTTTGATTAACTCCAAATCTATGTTGTTCATCAGTAATAACTAATCCTAAATTATTATATAAAACATCATCACTAAATAGTGCATGAGTACCTATTAATATATCTATCTCATTATTAATAAGTCTTTTATATACTTTTTTCTTTTCACTAACTTTCATTTTACCAGTAAGTAGTTCTACAACAATATTAGTATTTTTAAATAAATTTAGTAAATTATTATAGTGTTGAACAGCCAATATTTCAGTTGGTGCCATTAAAGCACCTTGATAATTAGCAAGGTAATTAATATAAAGTGCTACTACAGCTACTATAGTTTTACCACTACCTACATCACCTTGTAATAATCTATTCATTCTTTTTTCACTAGTTAAATCTTCATATATATCCTTAACACCTTTTAACTGATCAATAGTTAATTTAAATGGTAAACTATCTATAAACTCTTTTACTTTATTTTTATCTACTTCTCTTTTAAGACCTTTAGTAATTTCTCTTTTACTATTTAAATAATTAATCTTTAACATAAACATAAATAATTCTTCATACTTTAAATAATTTAATGCTTTATTTAAATTAACTCTATTACTAGGTTTATGTATTTCATGAATACTATCATATTTATTATTTAGTTTATATCTTTTTATTAAATAATCTGGTACATATTCTTTTATATCAATATTATCTAAATTATTAATTATTATCTTATTTAATTCTTTACTAGTGATACCACTACATACATGGTATATAGGTTCTATTACAGGATTAGGTGGTAATAATGATAATTTAATATCACTTGCTACTATACTAGTATGTTTTTTATCATATTTACCTATTATAGTTACTTTAGTACCAATATTTATATTTCTCTTTAAAAAAGCTCTATTAAATATTACTACACTATATATATTAGTACCTGTATTAAGTCTAAAATTCATCTTATTTAGTTTCTTACTAATAAAATATACTGTAGGTACACTTTCTACTATACCATCTATTACTACCCTATCATCTTGATTTAATAATTCAATATTACTTCTTTGTATTATTTCAAATCTAAAAGGATAATAACTAATTAGATCTTCTTTACAATATATACCTAGTTTATTTAATATTTTTAATGTTTTATCTCCTACACCAATTAATTTATCTAACATATTAACCAACTATCTTTTGTAATACACCAAATGATAATATCATCATAATTATACTTGCCATAAATATTCCTATCATAGTAGCAAGGAATGCTTTTTTTCTATTCATTTCAAGTACAGATGCTATCAAGCAACCAGTCCATGCCCCTGTTCCTGGTAATGGTATTCCTACAAATAATACTAATCCCCAAAATCCTAGTTTTTCTATTTGGTCTTTTTTCTTTTCTACTTTACTATCTAACCATGCTGCTATTTTATGAAAATGTTTACTATTTCTCATCCATTTTAGTATAGAGTTCATAAACCATAATATAAATGGAACTGGTAGTATATTACCAATAATACTAATTATATAACTTGTAATAGGATTTACATGCAGTAAACTAGCTGCTAGTAATCCTCCACGTAATTCTAATATAGGCATTAAAGATATTAAAAATACTACTATTTCTTTTCCAAAAGGAATATTTGTTAATCCTCCAAATACCTCTAATAACCATTTAACTAAATCATTTGCCATTAATAATCCTCCAATAATATAAGTATATCATACTTATTAAAAAAGAAAAATAAGCAATGCTTATTTAACTTCTACTATATCTATCCTTTTATCATTATGTACTAATATTAACTTAACTGTCTTAGGATATTCTAAGTCTTTTTCATAATTTACATTAACATTTATTTCATATGCATTAGTATCTTTTATTTTGTCATAATTATATGAAGTATTTTTTAAAGATACAATATCTACACTTTTAACAACTGGTAGTGTTTGTTTTCTTTTACCATATAAATCACTTTTTACATAATAATATATTCCTTCTGCACTACTAGCTTTTTTTATAAATGTATCTTTATAATCACCATATATAAATTGTGAACCACCTACATCATTTTTACTATATTTAGAATCTAAATCATAGAAATCTGCTGTAAATAATTGTGCTACTAAAGATGCATATTTTTCTTCATCAATATTATCACTATTTAATAAACTTTTTAACTCATTAAATAATTTTTTATAATATTCTGTATTATTATCAGATAAATAATATCCATAACTATCTATTCTATCTAATATCTCTACTTCACTAACACTTCCATTATTTTTCTTTAATATATTCTTGCCTAATATCACTAAAGTTAAAATAAGAACAACTAATATTATAGTTAATATAGCTATAAGTATATTATCTTTTTTTATTCTATTTCTTACCTTTTTTTTGGCCATTGCTATCCCCAATCTCTTCTGTTAATTCATTATTTGGATTTTCTCCAACTTTCCTTATTAAGTCATATGTAATTATATCATTTGATATCTGATTTAATTTTTCAGAATACTGCTTATAGTAATTTATATAATCCATTGTAATATCTGATTTTAAATCTAATTGTCTATATGCATCTTTAGTACTATTATAATATATTTTATCTGTTAACCAGTTTCCAGATGGGAATACTACTACATTTTCTTTTATATTAAATATATCATTTCCAAGAGCATACTTATTACTAAATCCAAACATATTACCTAATGTTGGTTGAACATCAACCATACCCATTACTTTCTTAACTTCTTTATTATATTTTGTACCCTTCATATCTTTTGTCCAAATTATAAATGGTACACTTCTATTTAATTCATAGAAATAATCGTCTACTTTTATATAATCTGGTGAATCTTCGGGTTTAATATCATCTATTTTATAATCATAATTATAATATTTATCATATACAGATTTTCTTAATTTATTATCATGATCTCCATAAATAATTAATACTGTATCATCTAATAATCCTTCTTTATCTAATCCATCAACAAATTCACCAATACTTGCATCTGCATAATGAGCACTCTTTATATAATCACCTAATGTAGTACCTTCCATATATGGAGCACTTACAGTAACTTTTTCTCCTGTTTGTTCATCTATAGTTTCATATTTATAATCAACATCATATACCTTATTATTTTCTTTTTCCCATCTATTTATATCGTCAAATGGTGTATGATTAGTAAGCATAATTAATAATGTATACCATTTATCATTTTTACTATCTATATCCTTTATATGTTGTATAGATTGTCTAAAGAATGAAGAATCACTAAGTCCTAATCCTATCTTTTCATCCATTTCATATGCATCAGTATAAAAGTATAAATCATCATATCCTAATTTAGGATGTACTGCTTGCCTATTCCATGCACTACTACGATTAGCATGCATACTTGCAGTATGATATCCTAATTCTTTAAATAATTTAGGTATTGTTATATATTCTCTATCAAAATAATTCATAAATACTGTACCACTTGATGCTGGTAATAATGAACTATTGAATGTAAACTCAGTATCACTACTTGTTCCTGTACTTTCTTCTGAATAAAAATTAGAAAAATATAATCCTTCTTTAGCTAATTTATTTAAATTAGGAGTTACTTCTTTACCATTAAATGATGCTGGTTTTCCATCTTTAAAATCATCAGATATTAAGAAGTTTTGTATACTTTCTGCATGTATAACAATAACATTTTTTCCTTTAAATATATTTGTATACATATTACTATGTTCACTTAAATCCTTAGAATCATAATATTCTCTAAAAGATTTTGCTGCTTCATCATATCCAAGCATACTATTTACTTTAGTTCTAATATAACTAATTAAATCATTTGCTTGATATGTATATATACCAAATTCTTGTACAACATATTCACGATTCCATTGTTTTTTCATACGACTTACATCTAAACTAGTAAGCATTGAAAGAAAGAATCCTAAAGTAATTAAAGTTACTACTATAGTATTTAAAAATCTAACTTTTCTAACTTCAATTTTTTCAACTTTTTCATAATATTTTTGCTTATTTAACTGCAAATGAACAAATATCAAGCAGAATAATTGCCACAAATATATAAAGTCTTTTACATCAATAATATTTTCTATCACTGCATCTGTATAACCAGTTAATTGTGTTAAAGTAGTTAATAATGAAAATGATGCAAATGATAAATAATTCTTAAAATACATAGCATTTATTATACAAACTAATGAGAATATAACAGACCATATAAAAAAATATTTAAATCTAGCTTTTGGCTTAAAAAAATATGCAAATGAACCTACAAATATAGCAATCGTTAAATCTGCTATTACAGGTTTTATGTAAAAAATATTTTCAACAGTCATTCCTCTTAAAATAATAGAATTAATAACTGTAGTTATTATAAAAGTAAATAGTAACACATTAGTCGTCACTATGGTTTTAACCTTTTTAAAACCTGATTTAAAGGTCTGGCCTATGTCTTTCATATAACACCTCAGTTCAAGATAATTATAGCACTATAAAATATAAATATCAAATATTGAAGTTGCAAATTACATTTATATCAATAATCTAAATAAGTAATTTATACTATTTATTCTTTATTTTAATATAGTATTAAAGTAATAATTGGGTATTTGAAAAAGCTTTTAATTATAAAAGCTTTCTATTCCTCTTTTAATTTATTAAGTGTATTTTCATTAACATACACTTTAATACTAATTTTATTTAATTGTGAATAATTAAATATATATCCATTTTTTAAATCAGTATATACAGACTTATACTTATTACTATAATCAATGTTGGAATCTAATATAGTTTTAAATATTAATTTATTTTTTTCTTGCATATACTCTACATCTACATAATCATCATAATATGTTACTTCAAATCTTACTTGATTATCTACTAAATTATCATCTTTAAGTAATTCATAATCTCCGTCTAATACTGCTATTTCATCAACATCTTCATTTAATTCTAAACTTTTTATTTCAGTAATACTTTTTATACAACTTTCACTTAAATTATCTGGATGTTTGAATTTAGTTAAATCAACTACTGTTGTAAATATACCTACAAAAAATAGCAAAATACATAAAATTAAAGGAAGTATTTTAGCTTCTTTAGTACTATTTAAACTATTTTTTATAGACATAAATATACAAGTAAATAAAGCAAATAAACTAAAGAACAATATAGATAATCCAATTATTTTAATTCCAATTAATACTAAATATATACATAATGATAAAAGTATTAAACTTCCAAGCATAAGAAGTCCTAAAGGTATTAATAGTATTAAATATATTAATATCCTAATTATTATATTCAACCAATTGTAATCTTTATCAACATTTTTCTTAATTTTATTACGATTTACTTCTTTTTTTTCTGAAACTTTATAGTTACCAAAAATCTTTAATGCCCATGTAATACATACTAACAAATATATTAATCCTAAAAATACATCTGATACATCATTAAATAAACCATGCATTGGATAAAAAACTATATTATTAACATAATACATAAAATTTCTTAGTAATATGAAAGGTAATTTAAATAGAGTAAATAAAAGAATAAGCACAATTATTTTTACAACACATTGTAAAAAAGATGATAAATTATTTTTTGACACAACTGTTCTAATAGCTACTATTGTTTCTTTAATAAAATCAGATGCAATATTAGAAATATTAGTAACATTTTTATCAAAATTATTACTTCTAATATAATATTCATAATTTATATTTCTTAACTTGCATTCTTTTTTTACTACACTATCTATACTTCCTATATCTTTTACAATCTCATTATAATTTTTATTTTCATTATTTTTAGACTCAATTATATCTTTATACTTTTTTAAAACTTTTTCTTTTTCTTTATTATCTAAAAAAGTTAATCTATTAGATAATACATTTAAATATTCTTCCATATTACCACCATTATAATTATAAATAAAAAAAGAACAAAAGTAAACTATGTTTACACTTTGTTCATATTTCTAATCATCATAATTTCTTAACTTTTTATCTAATGTAATAACAAATTTTGGATTAATATCTCTTAATATGTTATTAATATTACTTATTTTTTCATTAACATCATCATTTGATAACTCATCCTCATGTGCTTGTTCTAAATATATATCTATATATTCTTCAATAGCACCCAAGTTTGACAGTTGTAAGGCAAAAAAATCTATCTAAGTATTATAAATACTTGCTTTTTTATTGTTTTTTATC
>CANPYU010000190.1 GCA_947588665.1 uncultured Bacilli bacterium
CTTTGCATCAGTATTTGCTAAAAATTCATTAATCATATTATTAAGTTTATTATTCATTTTACTTCTCCTACAATATTATCTCAATATATTCTATGCATTTCTGCAGAAAATTCTGCAGAGCTCTGCAGAATTTTCTGCAGAATTTTATTTAGCAATCCAAACAGGCTTTGTGTCTGAACCAACATTTTCAATTAAATCTTTTTTTCTTAAATAAGTTAACGATGTTCTCACTCTACTATCTTTTGTTTGTAAATCCTCATTCATCTGTGGATAAATATAGTCATTTATTTCTTGTCTAGTTCTACCATTTGAAGATTCTTTAATAAAATTAAAAATCAATTCTTTTAGTTTATTATTACTTATTAAACTTGAATTATTACTATTATTCGTTATTGGAATAGTTGCAACGAAAATTTCATCATCTTTAAACAATGGTTCTCCACCACCACTATATATCTTAGTATATTTTGCAATTTTTTTAATACCAGAACCTAATTCATCAGCAAGGCCTATTTCTTTAAAGAATCCTGCAATTTTTGGATTTTTAGGATATGGAGAATAATTATTTAAATCTATAAAGCCAATTGTCCTTGGTTTATTTGCATTTTCTGTAATAATATTATCTTTTGTAATTATCAATCTTGCTGGATATGGATTTGAGTATTCTCTATGAATTAGCAAGTTTGCACATAATTCTCTTGCGATTACATCTCTGACATTTATCCTCTGATCATCTTCAATATAAAATTTATCATTCAAATGCTTTTTTATAAAATCCGTTAAACGATCATATGATTCTAATAAATTGGTTCTTATATCATCACGATCATCATATCTTTCTGTGTCTTTTACTTTTAAGATTGCATCTGTTTTATAATACGACAATGCAGAAGCTATTATATCATCTTTCCCAAATAATAATAGACAAGCTAGGTTAAATCCCTCTTTACCAGTTTCTAAATTTCTTTCATATAATCCAGCACTTCTTAACATTTCTTCATTACTCATTTTTGCCCATGGATGATTAGAAGTTCTATTTGAAGCCATTCTTCTAGCTTCTTCAATTAAATCAATTCTTAAATCACTCATCGTTGCAAATGGATATATTTTATTTTCTATATATGTACTTCTTTTTCTAATATACAAATTAGATATTAAAGTAGTATTATTTGTTATTTCAAAATCTCCATCTTCGTTTCTATCGTAAATTTTATTTGCTGTTTTATGAACATCTGAACTTTCGTGAACATAAATATACAAAATATGCTTATCTTTATAAATGTATTCTTTTATATCAAGATGAACAGTTGGAAATATTTTCTCAGGATTATTGCATAAATTCACAAAATCTTTCTTCATTGCTTTAGTGTAATCTTTGTATACACCAATTACTTCAGAATCATCATTTACCCCTAAAAATATATGTCCACCATTTCTATTTAACATTGAACAAACAGATTCAAATAAAGAACTAGGTAAAGCCTTTTTTGCTTCTTTGTACTCAATTGTTATGCTTTCCCCAGCTTCAATAAATTCAATAAGATTTTTAGGTAATTCTTCTATCATAGTATGTAACTCCTTTCTTTTTATTATACATCATTATAAACTGTATATATCATTATATAATGTCGATATAAAAGTAATTCAATGGTTTTTATGTACTCTTTATTATGACCTAGCGATAGTCAATATGTAGTTAATTGTTTATTTTGCTATATTTATCAATATAATAATTCCAATAATTAATTATTTTATTATTTTTAATTTTTTTCATTTCA
The DNA here is from genome assembly GCA_947588665.1 of uncultured Bacilli bacterium. The sequence goes on from CANPYU010000190.1 coordinate 1,779, forward strand.
TCGTCTATTATTGACTTTTCAATATGAATTTCTTCTTTAATTTCTTCAATGACACTCTTTAATAATTTGTTATTAATTGTTTTATCTATTTTTAGTTTCAGCGCTTTAAATGATAAATCAATACCAAATGTTAATTCGTATAATTCATTTATACTTTTTTGCAATTCTATTTTATTAGAAGTAGTAAAAATCCAGTAAAGATTTAATTCTTTTTTCTTTTTTATTGCATTATCTGTAATATCTTTTAAATAACTAGTTATAAATTGAATACATTTTTTTGGGTCTTTATATTCTATAGTACATTTTTCTATACTTAACAAATACTGATAATATATTTGCATTTGGTTGCAAAAATATTCAAGTTCTTCATCAATTCTATTTTTATAATCAATATAAGAAACAATTATGGAAACAAAGCATCCTGTTATTAAATTGATTAATACTGCTTCAAAAAAAGAATTTAATAAATCATTAATTTTAAAATTAACCAAAAAAACTATTAACCATAAAGATATAAATCCTAATATTTTTATTGCATCTCTATTATTTTTCATAAAAAACTCCTTATATTGTTAAATTTTAAACTATGTATTATTTGCACTAATTAAAATCAAAGTTAACTAAATATTATTCAATATGCTAAATTTGTAAATTATTTTTGTCTTTACAAAATGTATAATTAAATTGATTTTTCTATATTAATTAAAACTCTTCACTTAATAGAAAATCAATTAAGTTTAGATGAATAATACCATCACGAGATAAATCTATTTTATCAAGAGAAATAACATATTTTGGATAATTATCTTCAATAGACTTATATGCTCCAAACTCTCTTTCAATGGTATTATCATTATTCTCCATTTCATAAGTTACTTGAATATATTTAATATTCCCATCTTTTTTTGCAATAAAATCTACTTCACCATTCTTAGTCTTACCTATATATACTTCATAGTTCCTATTTATTAATTCATTATAAACAATATTTTCTAAAACAACATAGCTTTTAAATTCTGGATTATTATTTTTAATTTGAGCAATTCCTAAATCTGTTGCATAATACTTATTTAATGTTTTTAATACACCTTTACCGGAAATATCATATCGATATACCTTTTTAAGTATTAATGCCTTACACAAGGCATCTATATAATTATAAAGAGTCTCATTAGATATTTTCTTATTTTTTTTATCTAAATATTTTATAATATTATCAGCAGAGAATTCACGACCAGCAGTTTCAACCAGATATTGTAAAATCATATCAAAAAGAATAGTATCTTTTAAATTTAATCTTTTTACAACATCTCTTAAAATAATAGAAT
>CANPYU010000191.1 GCA_947588665.1 uncultured Bacilli bacterium
GTAAGTGGTAAAGAAGCCATATCGAAAGTAGCAACCCTTTTTGATGGCAAAAATCTTTTAGAAGTACCAACACACACCATCCATTATGGGCATATAATTAAAGATGATGAAATAATTGATGAAGTATTAATATCGGTAATGCGTGCTCCTAAAACTTATACCAAAGAAGACATTGTTGAAATAAATACTCATGGAGGAGTATCCCCAACAAAAAAAGTTTTAGAACTACTTTTAGAAAATGGTATTCGTCTTGCCGAACCCGGAGAATTCACTAAAAGAGCCTTCTTAAATGGTCGCATTGATTTAACAGAAGCAGAAGCTGTTGAAAATTTGATTAACTCTAATACTGATTTAGAAAGAAAACTAGCCTTAAATCAAATGAATGGTAAAGTATCTCGTAAAATTAAAAAAGTAAGAGATATCATTGTTGAACTAATGGCTAATATCGAAGTCAATATTGACTTCCCCGAATATGAAGATGCCTTAGTTATCACTAAAGATAATCTTCCCCCAAAATTAAATGTAATAAAAAAAGAATTAGAAAGCCTACTTGATGAAGCAAGAATTGGCAAGATAATTGAACAAGGAATTAAAGTTGCCATCGTGGGTCGCCCTAATGTCGGTAAAAGTAGTCTTTTAAATGCCCTAATTAATGAAAATAAAGCAATAGTAACAGATATTGCCGGGACAACTAGAGACATTGTTGAAGGTGAAATAGAATTTAAAGGTATCCGGCTAAAATTTATTGACACAGCAGGTATTCATAAAACCAATGACGTTGTCGAAAAAATAGGTGTAGATAAATCTTTAGAAGTAATAAATACTGCCGATTTAATAATTCATGTCTTAAATAATAATGAAGAATTATCAAAAGAAGATGAAGAAATAATGGCTAAAATTAAAGATAAAACCCATATAACTTTTATTAATAAAAATGATTTACCTACCAATATTAATCTAAATACTAAAGACATTATAACCGGAAATACTATCGAAGAAGATGGTCTTGATACTTTAAAAAATAAAATAACAGAATTATTTGAACTTGATAGTATTAAAACATCTAACTTAGAAGTTGCATCAAGCGTAAGAGTAATTGGTTTAATAAAAGAAGCTTTATCATCTATTAATAATGCTCTAATTAATGTAACTAAAGAAATACCAGTTGATATGCTTGCAATAGATATCAAAAAAGCCTGGGATTTACTAGGAGAAATTACTGGTGAAACTTATCAAGATGAACTATTAGATACCCTATTTAGTAAATTTTGTTTAGGTAAATAGCTAAATTAAAAAGAAAGTAAGTGATATTATGTATGATATAATCGTAGTTGGTGGTGGTCATGCTGGATGTGAAGCTTCCCATATCGCTGCCGTTTTAGGCTTAAAAACAGCCTTAATTACCGGTAATATTAAAAATATTGCCGACATGCCATGTAATCCTGCAATTGGGGGAACTGCTAAAGGCATAATCGTAAGAGAAATAGATGCTCTAGGAGGACTTATGGGAATAATCGCTGATAAATCCCATTTTCAAATCAAAATGCTTAACAATGGTAAAGGCCCTGCCGTAAGAAGTCTTAGAGCTCAAGCCGACAAAATAACTTATCCTAAAAATATGTTAAAAGCCTTAGATGAAACTGAAAACTTAACTATTATTGAAGGCATGGTCGAAGATTTAATCATCGAAAATAATACGGTTAAAGGAATAATTCTTGCAAATGGCGAAAAAATAAGTGCTCAAGCAGTAATTTTAACCACTGGTACTTATTTAAAAGGCAATATTTTAATTGGTTCTGAAAATAATCCTGGAGGTCCTCATGGTGAAGCTAGAAGCAATCATTTAAGTGACAATCTAAAAAAATATGGCTTAACTATCCAAAGATTAAAAACCGGAACCCCACCTCGTATTAAAAAAGATTCTATTGATTTTACTAAAATGCACCCCGAGTTTGGCGATGATAAATATTATACTTTCTCATTTGATACCAAACCTTTATATAAATTAGATAAGCAAGAAAAATGTTATTTAATTTATACTAATGCAAACACTCATAATATTATTAAAGAAAACTTAGATAAATCGGCTATGTATGGAGGATATGTAACCGGGATTGGTCCTCGTTATTGCCCATCTATTGAAGATAAAATTGTAAGATTTGCCGATAAAGAAAGACATCAGTTATTTCTTGAACCTGAAAGTCTCTATTATGATGAATGGTATTTACAAGGCTTTTCTACTTCTATGCCAAGAGATATTCAAGAAAAAATGGTTCATTCTCTCCCTGGATTAGAACATGCCAAGATTACTAAATATGCTTATGCGATAGAATATGATGCGATAGACCCTTTACAAATGCTACCATCCTTAGAAAATAAAATCATCAAAAATCTTTTTACGGCCGGTCAAATAAATGGCACCAGTGGTTATGAAGAAGCAGCAGCCCAAGGATTAATCGCGGGTATCAATGCCCATCATAAAATAAAAGGAATAGAACCTTTAATATTAAAACGTAATGAAGCCTATATTGGTGTTTTAATAGATGACTTAGTAACTAAAGGAACCTCTGAACCATATCGTATGTTAACATCCAGAGCAGAATTTCGTTTATTACTTCGTCATGATAATGCCGATTTAAGACTAAGAGAAATAGGCTATAAACATGGAACTATTGATAAAAAAAGATATGAAAAATTAGAAGAAAAAATAGCAAATATTAACAATCTTAAAAATATTTTACGTAATACTAATTTAAGCTTAAACAAAGAGACTAAAGAAAAATTTACTTTAGCTAATTTAGAAATTCCTTCATCAAGTGTTAATCTTTATTCTTTATTAAAAAGACCAGAAATAACAATAGATTTTATAAAGGAGCTTATTCCTTTAGATTATAACAATGACATTTTAGAAGAAGTTGAAATTGAAACAAAATATGAAGGTTATATTGCTAAAGCCTATAAAGAAGTTGAAAAAATGCTTAAATTAGAAGAAAAAACTATTCCTGATGATATCAATTATCAAGACATTTTAAATCTTGCTAGTGAAGCCCGTCAAAAACTTGAAAAAATAAGACCTAAATCGATAGGCCAAGCCGCCCGTATCAGTGGAGTTAATCCTAGTGATTTATCTATTTTATCAGTTTATTTAAAAAAGAAATATAATAAATAAATCCAGCATCTAAACTGGATTTTTATTTGACCAAAAGTAAGTTATATTGTATAATTAATTTAGGGAAACTTAATAGTTGAGTGCTTGCCTCTTGAAAGGAGGCAATAATATGTATAAGAAAGACTTTTTAATCTTATCACTTATTATAATTATCTTCTTACTCATAGC